>CAMPKG010000133.1 GCA_946887085.1 uncultured Sphingobacteriales bacterium | reverse complement strand
GTGCTATACTGTACGAAGCCAATGATGAGAACCCAGGTTATGTATTTAAATATGTGCTGAAGAAAAAAGGCGACTTGTCGGATGGTGATCTTTATGTGGCAAAGCTCGACGGTACTATAGGTATTGCCACCACGGGAACATGGGTGAAAATACCAAATTCAACACCTACAGAGTGTAATAACGTGCGCACGGCAGCCACTTCCGCTGCAGCTACCAACTTCAGTTCGCTGGAAGACGTGGAAGTAGGACCTCACGATGGTAAAATATACTTTGTTTCCAAGAGCAGCAGCCGCGTATACCGTTTTACCGACTGGGGATCAACTTTTGGTGATGTGGAGATATTCGCAGGTAATGCCAACCAGCAATACCTGATAGAATACGAAGGCAATAAAAAAGCGTATGAACAATGGCGCGATGGTAACGATAACCTGACCTTCGACGACATGGGCAACCTCTATGTGATACAGGATGGCGGCCGTAACCACATTTGGATGGTGAGTCCTTGCCATACTGCACAGAAACCTGATGTTAAATTGTTCGCTGTTATCCCTGACGGTGCAGAACCTACAGGTATGACCTTCTCTCCCGACTACCGTTATATGTTCGTTTCTATCCAGCACCCTGATGCAGCTAATGCTACGGTAATGAAGGATGCGGCTGACAGCAACGTAGTGTTCAACCTCGAGTCGATGATCGTTATAGCCCGCCGCGGCTACCTGGGTAAAGACACACTGGAAGATACCACAACACCAAACTTCATCGCCGATGTGGAAGCAGTACAGGATATGGAGCTGGTGCAGGTTTACCCTAACCCCACTACCTCAGACGTTAGCCTGAAGATAAACAGCGTGCTGAACCAGGAAGCTTATATCCGGGTGTACAACATGATGGGTGTGCTGGCCATCGAAAGGAAGATAGAATTGGAGCAGGGCCAATCGGGCGTTACGCTGAACACTGCTGCAGTGCCTGCAGGTATGTATAACATCGTCATCACCGGGGAAACAGGTAAGGTGAATTCAAGGTTTGTGAAGCAATAATGAATAGACAAATAACTAAAATAGGATGTATAGTTGCCTTGCTGGTGCAGGGCAACTATGCTTTTGCACAATGTGCAAAGACCACGGCATATACCATGGCCGAGGCTTTGAAAGACAGCCTTTGCATCAGCCAGCTGATACTGAAGATCAGGAAAATGGAACAACTGCCGCCAACGGTGGGTAAGTTGAAGAACGTGGAGATGATGGATCTGCAGAAAAACCAGTTTGTATTGTTGCCAGATGAAATTGGTGAGCTGAAAAAACTCAGGCAGCTGGTACTGACAGGGAACAGCCTCAAACGCCTGCCGGAGACATTCCCTTCTATGACCTCTTTGAACATGTTGATGATGGATAAGAACCATCTGGCAGGTTTACCAAAAGGCTTTGACCGGTTGAATGGATTGCGGACGCTGGATATTTCCTGGAATGATTTCGCTTCGCTGAGCGATGATGTGACAACGCTAAAAGAACTGACAGTGCTTAGTGCACACCACAACCATATTCTTTACCTCCCGTCGGGTATGGGCAATTTGAGCAAGGTTGAATTTCTCGATCTCGGGTACAACCAGCTGACGACGCTGCCTGCCGGTATAGCGAAGATGAAGGGGCTAAAGGAACTGAACCTTACAGAGAACAAATTGACCACATTGCCAGGTAACATCGGAAGAATGAGATCTCTGAAAATGATCGCTGTTTCAGGTAATGAACTTACAGCCCTGCCGGAGAGTATTGGCAATCTCGAAGAACTGGAGATGCTTGCTGTCAGCAACAACCAGTTGACCGATCTGCCGGAATCAATAAAAAAACTGAAGAACCTGCGAACGCTATACCTGGTGAACAACAGGTTTGATGAGCAAACAAAACAAAAAATAAAGAACTGGTTGCCCAACACACAAGTGACCTTTTAAGAAGTGCAATAATGTTATTGAAGAACAAAAAGTTTATCGTCATCGTATTGCTGGTATTATTGCCGGTTATTCTGATCTCTGCAACGGCCACAAATAATACGCCGGAGCAGAAAGTAAAATTATATACCGCAGCACAGCTCGATACGCTGGAACGAGAACTGGTGGCCTATAAAAAGTCGGCAGAACATGAAACTTCGGAACAATTGCAGGAACGTTTCAAACGCTGCAGGATATTATACAAGCGCATCGAATTCCTGGTGGAGTATTACTATCCCGCTGCCGCCAACCGCATCAACGGCGCACCTTTATTGGAAGCAGAACCCAGCGAGCCCGAAGAACCGCAACACCCTACGGGATTCCAGGTTTTGGAAGCGCCTGTGTACGACAAACTGACTGAAGAAAGCAGGCTGGTGATCGCCAACGAGATCAGCAGCATCGTCCACCAGGTGCGCCGTGTGAAAAATTATCTCGAAGAACTGGAGACCGACGATGTTGCAATATTCGACGCACTTCGATTGAACATTTACAGGCTTATTGCCAAAGGTATTTCAGGTTTCGACTCTCCGGTTGCACTGAACAATATACCCGAGGCTCAGGCTACACTGGAGAGTATGAAAGAGGTATTGAGTTATTATAAAGCAGACGCTGCACTTACTGAAAAACACGATGCAGCTATAAGTTTTACAGCGCAGTACCCAGACTTCAATTCTTTCGACCGCGCCGTATTCACTGCGCAATACATTAATCCGCTGTTGCAGGAGCTTCATGATTTCCAGGTGGAAAACAAGATCGCTTTTGTAAGACAAGACCGTGCAATAGACCCCGCTGCACCTCACCAGTTCTCCTCGAAAGCGTACAACGAATATTTCTTTGCGCCGCAAGGGACAAAGCCTGCCAGTGCAGAACAGGTGGCGCTCGGAAAACGTTTCTTTCACGATCCGCTGTTTTCATCGAACGGCAAGCGTTCCTGCGCGAGCTGCCATATCCCCGGAAAAGCATTTGCAGATGGCCTCTCGGTGAATACATCGCTGTTTGGCAACAAACAGCTTTCTCGTAACACACCTACGCTTATTAATTCCGCACTTCAACCGGTTCAGTTTGCAGACAGCCGCATTAATTTCCTCGAGGACCAGGTGCATGCGGTGGTATCTAACCGTGAGGAAATGGATGGACAGTTTGATAAAATAGTTGCCGCTATCGGCAAGCAGAAGGAATATAAAAACCTGTTCGCGCAGGCATTCCCGGGCGACAAGTCAAATACCGAAACGAATGTCAAAAAAGCTCTTGCTGCTTATGTGCGCTCGCTGACTACGCTCAACTCACGTTTCGATCAATACATGCGTGGTGATATGAGCATAATGAATGCGGAGGAGATAGCAGGCTTCAATATTTATATGGGCAAAGCCAAATGTGGTACCTGTCATTATGTGCCTTTGTTCAGCGGCGCTGTGCCTCCTTTATATGATAAAATGGAAAGTGAGGTCCTGGGTGTGCCGGCGAACGCGGATACTCTTCGTCCGGTACAGGATGCAGACTCCGGCAAATTTCACTTGTACAAAATGCCGCACCAGCTTTTTTCCTTTAAAACGCCAACCTTGAGAAACATTGCGCTGACCGCACCTTATATGCACAATGGTGTGTACAAGACGCTTGAGGAGGTGATCGAGTTTTACAACAAAGGCGGTGGCAGCGGACTGGGCTTTGATATACCAAATCAAACCCTGGCATCTGACAGGCTCGATCTCACTGCTGCGGAAAAGAAAGCATTGATCGCTTTTATGCATACGCTTACAGATACTGCCCTTGCCCCGCGGCAAAGGTTTCACTAGTGGTTGTATCCAAAAAAACTACAAGATGAGATCGTAACTATATGGTATCCTGCCAAAGAATGGGCACATTTCATTATTTTGCCGCATATAGTAAACGATGGCCCCGCTCAACAGGTTATTAAGCATCATTCCTTACCCTCTATTCCCCACAACAAGTGCGGGCAGAAAATCGATTCTGCAGTTCAATAACAACCTGTCTGAAAAAATCAGCGTATCGGCGGTGAATGTGAAATACGGGACGCAACCCAAAGTGTCGTTCAACCTTATTCAGCTATTCGACAATTCGAGATCGCGCTATCTCAGCACATCATATGTTTCGGCAATTAAGCAGATCATCAGGTCGCTGCAGGTAGATTTTCTTTTGATAGAGCATCCCTATATGGCCTGGATGGGTGTGGCGTTGAAAAGATCGACGGGCATCAAATGGGGTATACGTTCGCATAACATCGAATATGCACGTTTCCGCGATTTTGGCAAATGGTGGTGGCCGGTACTTAAGCGCTACGAACACTATGTATACAGTAAGGCCGATGCTGTTTTTTTCATTACAGAGGACGATAAGAAATATGCACAGATAGATGGCAAACTGAAGCATGCTTTCGTAATGCCTACGGGGATGGCGATAGGTGCTTTGCCTGTAGACAGCGACACCTGCCGTAACTACCTGCGACAAACGCATGGCCTGCAGCCCGACGAAAAAATATTGATCTATAATGGAGCTCTTGATTACAAACCCAACCGCGAAGCACTGAACGCAGTGTTGAACGAGATCAACCCACGACTGGAGAAGATCAAAGATTTTAAATACAAACTACTCATTTGCGGCAGCGGGCTTGATGCGTCTTACAACAACCTGGAGGCTTATAAGGACCACAATATAATTTATGCTGGCTTTGTCGATGACATCACTACTTATTTCAAAGGGGCAGATGTATACCTGAACCCCGTGATCGGTGGTGGCGGTATAAAGACCCGCTTAGTGGAAGCCATCGCTTACAACACCAATGTAGTTTCTACCCGCAACGGTAGCATCGGGTTTAACAAGGATACAGTCGAAGAGAAGCTAATCGTGGTTGACGATAACGATTGGGGAGGCTTTACGACCGCCGTCGTTGATATGTGCGGTCGTGCCAAACGCAATACGACAAAGGAATTTTATGATTATTATTATTGGGACAATATAACTACCCGCTTCATACAACAAGTCAATTCAATTAGCTGATGAGTACTGTGCTTATAACAGGAGGCTGCGGAATGGTGGGCTCCCACCTTATCGAATTCTATTACAGCAAAGGCATCAAGCCAGTTGCTACCTATTTTACGCCTACTATCGATATTAACGAAGTGGCAGATAAATGCGAATATCATCTGTGTGATGTGCGCAAAGAAGACAAGATAAGCCAGCTGATAAACGATAACCTGCCAACGGTCATTTACCACCTCGCCGCACAAAGTTATCCCGCCTTATCATGGGAGATACCTGTGGAAACATTTGATGCAAATGTTACGGGTACGGTGAATGTATTTGAGGCGATCAAGAGGATCAGGAAAGCCAATCCCTCGTACGATCCTGTCGTGATCGTCGCCTGTTCGAGTGCAGAATATGGATCGTCACTCACCAAATTCGATCACCCGGTAACCGAGGATGCGGAATTGCTGCCGCTACATCCTTACGGAGTAAGCAAAGTTTCCCAGGACCTGCTGGCATACCAGTATTTCGTCACCTTCGGCATCAGAACCATACGTGCACGGATATTTAACACCACCGGTGTTCGTAAAGTGAACGATGTAGTTTCGGATTTCACCAAACGCGCGGTAATGCTTGAAAAAGGACAGATCAATGAATTTACCTGCGGCAACCTGAATACGCGTAGAGCGATAACCGATGTGCGCGACCTGATAAACGCATTATACCTGTTAGGAGAGAAAGGAAACTACGGTGATGTGTACAACATCAGCGGCGAGCATATTTACAGTATGCACGACATTCTGGAAAAGATAGAGGCTGTCACAGGCCAGAAACTTAATCCCGTAGTAGATCAATCACTCATTCGCCCGCAAGACGAACCGATCATCTACGGCAACTCGTCAAAACTAAAAGCTGCCACAGGCTGGCAGCAAAAAGTATCGCTGGATACCACCATTGCCGACATGATCGCTTATTGGAGGCAAAAGCTGTAGTGTTTCCTTAATTGGCGCCGCCGTTAAATGCATACTGCACCAGGTTGGCGCCCATCTGCAAAGCCTGCGTATGTTTTTCAGGGGTGTCTTTATGCACTTCAGGGTCTTCCCAACCATCACCAAGATCGGTTTCCACGAGTGATCCACAATGCAAGAAGCGAAATGATCCCGCTTAACGTTAGAATGTAAGCCCAGGCAGACAATGGGAGGGTAGTGTAGCCGATGATAATCGCTAGTGCGCAAACGGCAAGTTTGACAATAGAACGATTCGTTATTTTTCTAATGCCTCTTACTAGAATGAAGCTCTCGAAAATACCAAAACTCACAACGCTAACCGCAGCAATGGCAATGCCATATCGACCAAACGTTTCCCAACTATAATTTGCAAGTAGAAAAAAAGCAAAAAGGACATAAAATATTATATCGGCTCGTTTGCCTTTATCGCCGAGATAGCTTTTTACAGTTTGCTTTAAGAAGGAATTCATAAACTAATTAGCCCCGCCATTAAAAGCATACTGCACCAGGTTAGCGCCCATCTGCAAAGCCTGCGTATGTTTTTCAGGGGTATCCTTGTGCACTTCGGGATCTTCCCAGCCATCGCCTAAGTCGGTCTCTACACTATAGTAGACCACTACACGTCCTTTGTAAATAAGTCCGTAACCTTTAGCCGGTTTTTTATCGTGCTCATGAATTTTGGGCACACCATTCGGGAAGTTGAATTTCTGGTGGTAAATGGGATGTGAGAAAGGCAGCTCCACCAAACTCAGCTCCGGAAAAACTTTTTTCAATACCGGGCGGACATATTGGTCTAAGCCATAGTTGTCATCAATATGAAGAAAGCCTCCCGCTTCTAAATATTTACGCAGGTTTTGAGCTTCTGCCTCGGTCACTTCCCAGCGGCCATGGCCAGTCATGTGTACGAAGGGATAGTTGAAAAGATCAGGGCTCCCTATCTCTACCTGCGCCTCCTGTAGATCAAAACGTGTATGTAGTTGCTGATTGCAGAATTGCGCAAGATTCTTAAGCGCGGTTGGATTGGCATACCAGTCGCCGCCACCACCGTATTTAAGCAGGGCAAGCTTCATGTTCTGCGCACCCGCATTTACACTCAGCAACGATAAAATTATAACCAGGAATATTCTAGCCATGATTGATCATATTGAAAAAAGCGCAGGCTGCCATTGCCGCCGTTTCCGTGCGCAGGCGCGTGTCACCAAGCGATATGCCCGTACATTGCTGCGCTTCACACAAAGCTACCTCTTCAGCAGTGAAATCACCCTCGGGCCCTATTAATATTAAGGTTTCTTTATGAGGCTGCAGCGCAATAGAAAGTGGGTTGCGCTGTTTATCTTCCATGCAGTGCGCCACTAGTTTTTGTGGTGCATCACTATATTTCGAGAGTATATCTTTTAATGATGTTGCTTCAAGAAGATGGGGAAGATGGAATTGCTGCGATTGCAGGATAGCAGAGACAAGGATATTCTTCCACCTGTCGTAGCGTATTTTTTCTCTTTCGGTGCGGGTGGCGATAACCGGGATAATGGAATGTACACCCATCTCTGTCGCCTTTTCCAAAAGCCATTCGTTGCGGCTGGCATTTTTGGTAAAGGCAACTGCCAGGTGCAACCTTGGGTCACGCTGTTCAAAAAAAACAACCGCTTCGATCAGTACGCTGCATTTTTTCTTTTCAGCGCGCGTGATTGAAGCGGTGGCTAGATGGCCTTTGCCGTCGGTAAGCTGTATTTGCTGGCCGGGCTGCATGCGCAGCACCTGCACCACATGCCGGGCCGTGTCTTCTTCCAGCTGCAGTTCAACGCCTTGTTGCAAGGGAGTATCATGAAAAAACAATGACAACGCCATGCGGGCAAGATAGAGCAAAACAGCGGCTAGCGCAAAACCATCTGGTTTTCCTGTATCAGCTTGCGGAGGTTGAGCAAGGCGTAGCGCATCCTGCCCAATGCAGTGTTGATACTTACGCTGGTAATGTCTGCTATTTCTTTAAAGCTCATATCGCCATACATGCGCAGCACTATTACCTCTCGCTGCTCTTCGGGTAGCTGTTCTATGAGCTTCCGCACGCTGTCGTTCACCTGTCGCTGTTCTATACGGTCGGGCGGGGTATCGCCGCGGTTGCCGAACAGGTCGGAGATATCCGTACCATCGGGCAGGGTTATCTGTACCTGGTGTTTCACTTTCCGGAAGTGGTCCATGCACAGGTTATGTGCCACCCGCATAGCCCAGGGCAGGAATTTCCCCTGCTCGGAGTAGCGGCCCTGCCGCATGGTATTGATCATCTTCAGGAAGGCGTCCTGGAATATATCTTCAGCGATATATTTATCCTTCACCAGCATGTAGATAGATGTGTATATCTTATCCTTGTAGCGTACAATAAGGGTCTCCAATGCACTTTCCCGGCCTTGCAGGAAATCGTGAATTAACTCGGCATCGGACAGTTGATGGATTAATTGCATATACTTCTACCTTTTTAAATAACGTAAGCTTCACGCCATTTCAGTAAGATTAGTCAGGTAGAGGTACTGCTTATAAGATTGTCTGTTTTTAGTAAGATATTAACGATTAAGTCGAAAATATAGTATAAGATGTTGCAAAAAAGTTAAATCAAATACTGCGCCAAATTATACAAACAATTTAAAATCAACTCGTTCGTTACGATCTTTTTCGTTCACAAGGGTAGGGAAAAAGACTGAAATGCAGCGGTTTAAGGTTGGGTAGGGCCGGTAT
>CAMPKG010000132.1 GCA_946887085.1 uncultured Sphingobacteriales bacterium | reverse complement strand
TCGTAACTTAATGGAACTTTAGAAAAAGGATATTATGAGATGGGCATATCAATTGAAGCATAAAACAAAAGCAGTTGCCTTATTGGCGCTGTTATTAGCATTTATTCTCGTAGGTGATCTGCTGGAGCGGAACAGATATTCGCGCCTGGACAGTTCCATGAACTCCATCATGAACGACAGGCTCAAACCTGCTAATTATATATACAGTATCAGTAATAACCTTTACGAGAAAAAACTGTTGGCAGCAAACTTACAGGGACTGCCGGCTGAAGAAATAAGCAGGCAGAAAGCGAGGCATGACCAACAAATAGCGGCCCTGATCAAAAGCTATGAAACCACCTACCTGAAGCTGCAGTGGGCCGCCTTCAGATCGAGCCTCGACAATTATAACAGCATTGAACAGCAACTGTTTTTGGCCGGCGGAGAGCAGCTGAGGGCGTCGGCAGATGCTGGTTTTGATAGAACAATAGCGCACCTCGATGCCCTGAGTATCATACAGGTCGGAGAAGGAACCACCATTAGCAAGACCAGTCATTCAATTATTAACAGTTCTTTATTGCTTTCTTACCTCGAAATATCACTGCTTATAGTGCTGGGTTTATATACGCTCATCATTGTCAGCGCCTCTGATAACGCGGTTTTCAGGCAAAAACAGCACCAGGTAATGAACTAAAGGCGCCCCAATAGCCGTTTTGCCGTTAAAGGTCAAGGTTTTGTACCTTAGCGGCGGATTTTAAAGCCAGCGATCAGACTTAAATGAGTGTTACATCCATCCCATCTGTTTTCAGTGAAGACGCCAGGGAGATCATCCGTAAGAAACTAGAAAGGCAAATTGTGCCGGGGCAGGATTATATACCCGTCACCGGTAAGATCATCGATGAAGAAGACATCATCCTGGGGCTGGAGTCGGTATTGGATGGCTGGTTGACTGCCGGCCGTTTCGCCATACAGTTCGAACGGGAGCTCGCCCGTTATTTCGGCTCGCGTTTTTCCCTGCTGGTCAATTCGGGCTCTTCTGCAAACCTGCTGGCTTTTTATACCCTTACTTCTCCCAAGCTTGGCGACAGGGCATTGGTACCTGGCGACGAGGTAATATCGGTTGCAGCAGGATTCCCTACAACGGTGAATCCAATTCTACAGTTTGGCTGCGTACCCGTGTTCCTCGATATCGAAATCCCTACTTATAATATCAAAGCAGAACAAATTGAAGCTGCGATCACCCCAAAAACCAAAGCCATTTTCATTGCGCATACGCTCGGCAACCCCTTCAACCTTGAAGAGGTGATGCGCGTGGCCAAAAAGCACAATCTCTGGGTAATAGAAGACGATTGCGATTCACTTGGCGCAACGTACAACGGTAAAAAAACAGGATCTCATGGCGATCTTGCTACGGTTAGTTTTTATCCCGCACACCACATCACCATGGGTGAGGGTGGTGCCGTGCTGATCAACAACGCGAAGCTGAAAAAGATAGCTGAGAGCTTTCGCGATTGGGGACGTGATTGCTGGTGCGAGCCGGGCAAGGACAATACCTGTGGCGAGCGCTTTTGCCAGCAATTGGGTGACCTGCCTTTCGGGTACGATCATAAATATCCTTATTCGCATATCGGCTTCAACCTCAAAGCCACAGATATGCAGGCGGCTATAGGATTGAGCCAATTGAAGAAAGCCGATGCCTTCGTAGCTAAGCGCCGCGAGAACCATAAGCTGCTCTATGCTATGATGAAACCGCTGGAAGAGTATTTCATTCTGCCGGAACCTACGCCTAACTCTGATCCTAGCTGGTTTGGTTTCCTGCTGACCGTGAGAGATGGTAAGAAGATCGACCGCAACAAATTGGTGGAGTATCTGGAGCAGAACAAAATAGGAACCCGTTTGCTATTCGGCGGCAACCTTACCAAGCAGCCGGCTTACAAAAATGCAAACTACCGCGTGCTGAACACGCTGGAGAATACCGATAAGGTGATGAACGATTCATTCTGGCTGGGTGTATGGCCGGGGCTGAATGAATCGCATTATCAATATATCGTTGAGAAGATCAGAACATTTATAGAAGGGTTGTAAAACTATTGGGGTGCGTCAGGTGGAAACACCTGACACCACTCGCCGGTTTTGATGTCAGGTATTCACCTGGCATTTTTATTTGTGATGTCAGGTGTTTCCACCTGACATTTTTCCCGCGCTATTTATTATTCCTCTTTGCCTTCGCTTTATTCCGCTTATCGTCTGGAACAATACCAGATGAGATCAGCTTACCCGGATTCAGCCTGTTGATGGTGGTGATAAGCAGGCCGATGTCTACCGCGCCATTGGTGATGCGGCCTTTGTTCATCAGCGCATCAAAAATATTTAGCGCACGTACTTTACCGATGCCCGTCAACGCCATGAACGGTGCTGCGCGTTCGTTATCATTGTTTGCGTTTTCATTGAAGAGATTGGCCAGTACGACGGGCGTCTTCGGGCGAACTCCCAACTGATATTTTGTCAGATCGCCATAGCTGATATCATTGGTTACAGAGCATGACACACCACGCTCTGCACCCGATGTGCCTTTCACTACAGCATTGCAACGTAAAGCAGTGGGCACAAATCGTTCGGCGTTCAGCAGGTCTGCTACTTCCTGTATATCGTATCCTGATTGCCAGCCGGGGATGTCAGAAGCTTCCTTGTCTGTTTCTCCCCGAAGTATCTTCAGACTATCCGGCACACCTCTGCCCACGACCACGGTAACACTAAAGGATTTCATATAGCCAAACCTTGGCCCTGAATCAGTAGCGACCCCACGTGCAGCGCTGCCGGTCACGGAAGTCTTGATGGCGTCTTCGAAATTCAATTGGTGCGCTTTATTTGCGTCACGGTTGATCGGGGTAAGGTTCGCCCATGTATTGCCCGGCCCGCCCAGGTTATCGTTCAACAAGTGGCCTTTGACATAATAAGAACCTCCATCGTGTTTCCTTGCATTGATATAGCTGAAGTTGGTAGAATTCACGGAAGGCTCAGAGCCGCGCGCATAAGGTTTCTGCTTAAATATTACCGTAGCAGAGGTACCCCATTCACCATGCAGCCCTCCGAACAAATGCCCGGAATTCGCGGTGGATGGTCCCATCGGTATTTTCGCCATCTCGAGCGCCAACTCGGTGAGCAGGGTATTGATCTCATTCACCTGCAGCGTTTGCCTGTTTTCGTCCACATGGTTCTCATTCTGCTTGGTTTCAATGCGACCAACAACTGCTAGTGATGGCGCCACCAGGGCAGCGGCAAGTCCGTTGTCAGTTTTGACTTTATTAATGTAGTCCCGCGCCGGCATAGGTGTTGTGGCTATCATCAGCCTTGCGCTGCCGGAAGATCCCGCAAAATAAATAGTATGCGCCACGCCGTCGGTCGATGTCATGCGTTTCCTTAATCCCAGCCATCCTGCAACCTTCTGTACCACGAACCTGCCCAGCCGTTTTGCTGTGTTGATGATCCATTCTATAACCTTATCAAGCGCCCTGTCAATAGGTTGCCTGATGCGGTTGATGACATTTGTTATCGCGTCACTTACCCTGCCAAGGCCTACAAGGCGCGCCAGGAAGCTGATGACCAGCGTGAGCATGCCACCCATGGTTTGTTCAACACGATTGGCGGCAGCTGCGATGTTGCCGGATGCGATCGCCATTATGGAGTTGAGGAACGATGTAGCCACCTGTATTATCTGTCTCAGTCTTTCGATGAAGAACATGATGGTGTTGTAAATAGCAATTATCGCTTGTATGAATGCACCTGCCGGGTTGAGGCTGGTCAGCAACCTGGTGATGGCAGCCTGTACTATGCGTGTAGCCACAAACTGCATAATGCCTTGCAACACCAACTGCTGCAGGTTGGCGATAGCTTCCTGTATTCTCTCCCATGCGGCGGCAGGGCCTTGCGTCACCAGGGTTTTTACAATATCGAAGGTTGCCTCCATGGCAAGTACTACACGCTCGCCGACAGCACGTACCAGTTTGGCCCTGATGTTCTGCCAGGTGAGTCCTAACACCGACAGTACGAACTTGATGATCTCCATGACCGTCAGCGATTGCGGTATATAGATGTTGGCACCTGATAATGCGCCGGTTATCCACTGTATCAGGCTTGTTCTCAGGTGCGTGAGGAACCTCCTTGCAAATTGCCTGAAGCCGGTAATACCCGCACGTACCAGGTTGCGGATGAAGCCGATAGGATCGCGCAGGATGGTACGGAATGCACCTGCTGCACGCTTCAGGTAAGGCATTGCTCCCGGCGCTACCACCGAGAAAAGTATTTCCAGCAGGTTCCATATGGTATTGCCCGCCCATCTCATGAAGTCCATGATAAAGCTGCCGAACACCATGGCCACTTTGGCAAAAGCCCTGGGCACTACGATGATGTCAACAAGCTCCAGCGAAGTGAGCGCACGTACAAAGACGGCAGGTATTTGCCTTACAAAGCCAATGAGGCCTGCAAGCGCTCCCTGGAACCATGCCCATGCGCGTGGTATGGCATTGCCTTTTTTGATGTTCTCCCATATTTCTTCCTGGCCTATCAGTTTCATGAAGCCTCCAATTAGCGTGTCGGCTGTGCGCGGTACAGGATCGCCGGTTATAGGATCTTGTCCTAGTACAGCTTTCAGCAAATCGTAGCCGCGTGTGCCTTCGGCCAGCCTGGCCAATGGTCGGAGGATAGCATCTTTGATGAAGCGGATGATATCGCGAACCAGTCCCGTAATGAAACTGATGATGCGGTCTATTGGTTCTGTAAAAATGCGTTTGGCCCGGCGCCATACATCGCCAAGGTCAAATATGTCTGTCCAGCTAAGTGAATCGATGAACCTGTCAATGGCTTCGCCGAAGAGGCTGGCGGCCATACCCAGTTCAGAGAACTTGCCCATCATCCAGTTGCCCACCTGGTCGATGATGCCATGGTTTCGCAGCGCCTCAAAAATGAGGTTGCCACCTGGTATCAGGCCGATGATGCCCCGGAATAGATTGATGGGCGTGCGCGGAACGTCGCGCCAGTTGATGGGGTTGACACCAATGATGAAAGTGAGCAGCGCAAAGCCGGGAATATTATTGGCCTTGTCCGCAAAGTAATCGAGTACGTCCTGTACACCTAAACCCTGTACCACATTGCCCGGTGGAGGGCGCTGGGATATTTGCGGAATAGTTTTTCGCTGCACAGCTGCACCCTGTTGCACCACGTGCGTCAGCTCGTGCGCCAGCAATCGCTTGCCCGATGTTGTAGTGGGCTGGTACTGGCCTTCGTTGAAGTAAATATTATTGTTGTGCGCAAACGCATAGCTACCCAGCGCATTGTTCATCTGCGCGGCTTCACGACCGGTATGTATGCGCACATTGCTGAAGTCGGCGCCGAAACGCGGCTCCATGAATGCCCGTGTTTGCGGATCCATAGGGCTGCCGCGGCCCGCTGTGCTATTGAGTTTGGCTTCAATATTGAGTGGCCTTGCAGCCGGCGGAGTTGTTGTTTTTGCGGGGCCTTCGCATTGCACGCGTTTCATTGATATTCGTGAAATGCGTTTTGGATATACCATGCCCGGGTAAGGCGTTTTACGTTTTACGCTATTCGTTTTTGGAGCGGTAACAGCAACCGCTGCGTCAGGCGTGCGTACAACACGTTCCGCAACACTATCTGCTTCCTGCTCGTAACGGTCATTAGGCGCACCTATCTCCAGTTTTGTTTGCACCGGCACTTTAATAAGGGCGCGGTCATTTGCTTTTGGTTGTATTATCTGCTGGCGGCTCGGTTGTGCCGATAGTGTAGTGATCGTATTGTTGGCGTTGACAAAGGTATTGCTGAGCTCAGGTTTGCGCTGGAGTGAATTGCTTTTGCCGATAAATGAAATTTTTGAGTGCGCAGAAACAGCCGGCTGTGCTTTGCGTTGCACAGTGTTCTTCGGTGAAGCAGGCTTTGATATTTTAGCCGCGGCTGTTAGCAAGGTGATGGTGATTTACATCCAAATTAGAAAGCGCGGTTCATAAATGCAAACGATTTATCATATTACATTGCCTTGCCTTCTTTAACGAATTCACGTTTAATACCTTCCAGAATATCAGGCAGAATAATTTTTTTGTCGTTGCGGGTAAGTGCCATCAACGCGCAAAAACGTACAATGTTGATGATAGAACCTCCGCTCAGTTCATACTGTTCTGCAATTGCATCGAGGTCTATTTTATCATCGAGCTTTAATTTTTCTGGCAACATGTTGAGCCACAGTTTCTTTCGCTGCTGTGCCTGCGGCATCGGGAAGTGGACGACAGTTTGAAAGCGGCGCGCAAAAGCTTCGTCGATATTTGATTTGAAATTGGTGGCGAGTATCACGAGGCCATTGTATTCTTCCACGCGCTGAAGCAGGTAGGAAACTTCCTGGTTGGCAAACCTGTCATGCGCATCTTTTACGCTGGTGCGCCTGCCAAACAATGCATCAGCTTCATCAAAAAACAATATCCAGTTCTTCGACTCTGCACGATCGAATACCCTGGAGAGATTCTTTTCCGTTTCGCCAATGTATTTAGATACCATTTGCGACAGGTCGACGCGATACACATCAAGTCCCGTTTGCTTGCCAATAAGTGTAGCAGTAAGTGTTTTCCCGGTACCGGGCGGACCATAAAATAAACAACGATGTCCGGGAGTGAGCTTGCTATCAAGACCAAGCTCTGTATGAAGTTTATGTCCATGCTCTACCCACGCGCCTATCTCGTCTATTTGTTTTAATACTGTTTCTTCCAGTACAAGGTCGCTCCAGTCTTGTCGGGTCACTATCTTTTTGGCAGGGAAGCTGGCAGAAAAACCCGAGTCGGTTGTTCTGCCCGGTATCAGCTGCTCCAGCAATTCAGGCATAGGGCTGATGATGGCGCTTGTCAGGGGTTCATGCGCAGGACCATATTCCAATGAGAGAAAACTTTGTTTGAAAAGGGAATGTCCTGCCTGGAAATAAGCAAGGTATTTTAAACGCAGCTGCACGTCATCGCCCGACAGTATAAAAAGCACGGTTTCCAGCGTAGGTAGTATGCCATTGAATTGCGTGCCGTTCGCTCCGCCGAACTCAACAAATCGCTTATCGATATTCGTGTTGCGGATCATCAAAAGGTCGAACAACTGCGGACGTAACAGAGGGGTGATGGCGATAGCGAGCAGTACGCGGTCGGCAAATTGCAGGCTGTGTTCAATCACAAACCTGCCGTAGTTGTCCACAGGTTTTTTGATCGCCGGCATCGCGATGTCCTCGATTGCATTGTACTCCGCGTTTTCCTGCCGGAAGTATAATTTCAACCTTGTCTCCATCAGTTTTTCAAGCCATTGAAGCTCGCTGTTTATTGTTTGCGGTATTTTCAGTCCTGTTACCATTGTACATGTATTAGGTATTCATTCCAGGGTAACTTCATGATGCTGAAGCTCCATGGTAATTGTTCGAGTAATATGTCGATCCCTTTTCGTTCGATATGCAGTATCCAGTCTTTATCATCTTTTTTCAATGACCCGCTTCTTTGAACGAAAGATTGACGGAAACCTTCGACGCTGGTATTTTTCAACGGCGGCCAGTTGGCAATGACGGCATTTAGCAAAACGTCGCAACCTTGCTTTTGTTCCTTGGTCAGTCGTAGTCGTGCAGAAACTGGCATGGCCATGTCTATGCCACATATGACCTTATTGAGTGCGAGGAGATGTTCCGGTGTTTTTAAACTGCCTGCCGATAGGTATTGCAAAACCTGCACTGCTTTTATCTGTGCTGCTTTATTGATAAAAGCTTCTCCCTTTACAAGTTTTAGTTCGGTAAAGAACATTTGCAGGTAGGGGTAGAGCAGGACAAGGCCTGCGTTGTCTGCTTTGTATGAATTGTCCTCTGATCCTGTTGTTTCGTTTTCGCTTTCTGCCTGTTTGGCTTCTTTCGTGGCAACTAATTCTTCATCTGCTATAGTTGCAGCCGTTTTTTTGTTTTTTGGGGTTGATAGTTTATTACGGTATTTTCTTTCGAGTGTTTTGAAAAACACGGGTAAATCCTTGTCGCCGGTAGAAGGTATTGAGGAGCCGTTTTTAGCAGTAAAGAGGTTTTGAAGTTCGGTGGTGATCTCCGGTAATAACGGCATGCCTGCATTTAAGTAGGGAATGATCACTTCCAATGCAAAAGCCTTTATAAAACCTTCGTGATTGATAAAAGTTCTTTCATGTACAATGAAGGTGAAGACAGCTGTTAACTGTTCGGGCTGTTTGATTAAACGCATATAATCACCCCAGCCCCTTACTATTGTTGCATATTCATTACTCGCCACCAGGCTGTGGAATACTTCCGAAATTTGCCGGTCTGTAAATTGCAGCAGGAACCGTTCTAATGATATAGGCGAGGTGCTGAAGACCTGTCTCAGCCTATCTAGTAGCTGTGCTTTGCTTTTCTTAGCGACTACTGCAAACAGTTGTTCCGGGTGAACGGCGCTGTCAAGGTGCCAGGGCATGGTTCCCGTTCGGAGGAAGTCAATGAGCGTATCAATATTACCGGCTCCGGGTGATCGCGATGCTTTTTTTCTTCGTGATACTGTCATTGGTGCTGCATGCCTGTCGAGCTGTGCTTCCAGTTCGGAGAGTAGTTTGTAGGGCAGGTCGTCGAGCGATATTTTTTCCAGGTCAATCGTAAGTGATTCTATACGGATATCAGCAGTTTCTCCTCGTGTCGTTAACAGGTTATCTATTTT
>CAMPKG010000131.1 GCA_946887085.1 uncultured Sphingobacteriales bacterium | reverse complement strand
TGAACTGCGCGTTCAATAAAATATAATGCCCTGAAATGGCGAAGAAGGTGGCGAGCAATACCGACCATCGTGAAGGGCCGGTAGCAAAGACAATTGAAGAACAAACGGCGAAGCTGCCTTCTGACCTTTTCTTGTGGGCTTCTCTTGGCGCAATGGGTGTGGCATTGACCATGAAGTTGTTAAAGAGAGATCACATAGCATTGTTCATCGGTCAGTGGGCTGCACCTTTCCTGATCATGGGCTTGTACAACAAAGTGGTGAAGGTAGACGGCCACGACAAAAAGGATAAGGGAATGTAATTCTTTGTTCGAGGATCATACAAAAGCCCGGCGCTCTTGCGCCGGGCTTTTCCTTTTAGCGTTCGCCAGAATTATCTGATGTTATATCGAAGGGTTAGTCCGTATGTGTTCTCACCCATAAAAGGCGAGATGTTGAGCGCCTGGTTGCCTTTCACTTTGTTTTTGTGCAGGTGCGGTACCAATATACCTGATCCTACACCTAAAGCCGTACCTACAATGATATCGGTCGGAAAGTGCTTCCCTGCTATATGACGCAGGTATATTGTAGTTCCGGTAGCTGCTGCGGCTGTCCCCCAAAGTACATAGCTCCAGGTGGAACCGGGGTGATAGTCATTATATACTTTCGCCGTAAAGAATGTGGATGTTGCAACAAGCGCCACGTGCCCCGCAAGAAATGAATTGCGCATGCCTCCGTTCGTCCGGTCGGCGGCGGGAATGTCCGTGTTATAAGCCTCGGGGCGGAACCTGTTAGTGAAATAAGTGCTTCCTGTGTAAAACAACCCGGTAAAGGCCATCGCCTCAAGATACAGGAAGCCGATCTTTGGAGCGTCTTTCCTGATCTCTTTGTCGGCTAATAAAACAAGAGGGTAGGGCATAGCGCCGTAGAAAATGAAATCGCTGTTATCGTCGGCTGCATCATTTGAGTTACCTGCCGCCCAGCGATCGAATGCATTGATGTCGTTTTTGTCGAGTGCTTCTATTTCGGCAACCGGGGTGGAGGGTTTGTTATAGATCTGCGTAAATGCATATAGCGACCAGGCTGCACCAACAGCGGTAACAGGAGCGTCGTACTTCCAGTTCAGTTTGTAAATACCGCCGGGCATGGCAACAGGCGGGTCTTCCTGCGGCATCTCAAACGCAGATACCGCATCGTGCAACTGCATCTCTTCTTTGTTGATGGCCAGGTCTTGTGCGCAGGTATATACAGGTAACATTGCTACTGCCAGGCCTCTGAGTAAATTCCAGATCATAACATTTCCTTTTTATCGTTCTCAAAGAGCTCATCTATAACACCGTGCCAGCGGTTGCAGGAATGATTTTTGAGACTTGTATGTGAAGGGGTTATGTATGCACCGGGTATTGATAATCATATTGTTGTTTGCTGCCGGCTGCGCGAGCACGACGGTTGAAACCGGCACAGTCAATGGCGGAGTGCAGATCAGTTACCAGAATAAATCGGGAGAAGACTTCATGATGCTGGATGTTGAGCTGTTTGGCCATACTTACAGCTTCGATAACCTGGAACACGGCAGCGCCACACCTTTTATTGAAGTTGAGAAAGCCTATCCTTATCATTTTGCACGTGTCATTACTGCACAGGACACGCTTATCTCGCAGCCTATTGACTTTGTAGGGGAACAATTGCTGACACCCGGTAAACACACGCTGATACTGAATATCATTACCCTGAAAACCGGTGAACGTGCCCTCGTGTTCGATAAAGAGGGTAGCCCGGCAGTTGTACAGGATCATCATACACGTCCTTCAGATGTACTCGACAACCTGTTTCTTTTTCTCAATAAAAAGGACTGGAAGGCTGTGGATGAATTCTACGCAGTTCACGCTAACATAACTGACCTTACCAATGATCCCGGAACGGGCACAGCAGCAGATTATTTCCAAAAACTATTTGAACGGGAGGAAATTTATTACATCTACCTGCACGAACAACATGCGACGACTAATGGTATCTATGTAAAAGCCTTTACGCGACGCGGAACACGCAGCGCAGAAATACCTCTTTGTTTCAACTTTATTATCCGCGACAATAAAATAGCAGAGCAGCACGCTGTTACCTGCGAAGATTAGCGTTGTTCGGCTGCAAGTATTCCGAAGACCTCATTCAGTTTGACCAGGAATGCATTTACGTAATCGGGAGTGTCGTGCCGGATGATCCAATGATAGGTTTTGCCTTTACTGAATGCCCTGACATCAAATTCCATTCCGTCGGCAGTTACCGTAGTGCCATAGGTGTGGTTGTTCTCCTCGTACATCCGCGCGGGAACAGCTGCAAGTATGGTTTTTACCTTATCGTAAGATGAGGCAGGCAACTCCTGGTCGAAATCTACGGAAGGACTTTTGCCATCTGCTTTCAGCACCCTGCCGTTGGCGATGTGATAGTGGTCACTAAACCCTGCAAACCCGCCTACGCGGTGTATCTGTATGCTATCCGCCAGTTGTGTTGTTTTGGTAGCTGTTTTTTTGGAAGAACAGGATGCAAGTACAATAATGGCTGCGATAAAAGCGAGTAAGCGCATAAAATAATGTTGCGGCAAAAATAGCCGTCGTCGCGCAAATGCAAACGTTTTTTTAAGAAGCTGTTTAATTTTCGTAAATTACAATGAACAAAAGCCTCCTTTATGCGTACAGTATTCCTGGCATGGGGTGGTAGCCGCGATGATCTCTGGTTTTGGCTGATCTTCATAGGCTTCCTAATACTGGTTGTGGCCGGACAGCGGCTGGCACAGTGGATATTCCGTCGCTTTTTCCTTGAGCGGGACGGAAAGGACACCGAACACAGCCACTTGTAATGCCTTCAATGGCATGTTTCTTTAACAGGCCTCGTGGTGAGGCTGATCGCTACATCTATAGTCATTACCGCCTGTGGTTTATACACGTGTTCCCCTTCATACGCGCAGTATGATTCGGTGTGGGTGGCAGCCAGTGATAGTTATGATAAAAACAGCGGCCTCTACAAACTCCTGATGGGCGGCAACTATCGCCGCGAATGGTCTACGCCGGTCAAGATGCCCGTGTTTGATATCAGAAAGGTGAATAGAGGCATGCGCCCGCTAAAACTTGGCGGAGGTATGCAAACTAAAAGCCTTCGATTAGCAGATGCAACCGGTAAGAAATGGGTGCTGCGGACCGTGGATAAGAACGTTGAAAAGCTTTTTCCTGAAGCACTTAGAAATTCCCCGGCGCAGCGTATGATGCAGGACATGGTTTCTGCATCGCATCCCTACGGCGCACTGATAGTTGCGGAACTTGCAAAGACATTAGGAATTACTTCTGCAGCGCCTCAATTGTTTTACGTGCCCGATGATACAGCTTTCGGTGAATACAGGAATGTGTTTTCCGGCAAGATCTGTTTTCTCGAAGAACGCAACCCGCTTACTCATGGATCTGTCGACGACTATGAGGACATCGAAGCGAAGATGAAGAAAGATAATTCCTACGTCGTTTTGAAGCGCGAGTTTTTAAAAGCGCGCCTGCTGGATATGCTTGTTGCCGATTGGGACCGTCACGAAGGCCAGTACAGGTTTGTTACGATCGATTCTGCAGGAAAAAAATGGGTATATCCTATCCCTGTAGACCGCGACCAGGCTTTCTTCAACAGCGGGGGAGTTATGGCCGGTTTTGCAAAGGCATTCACACCTTTCCTTAAAGGCTATCATAACAGGCCCGGCAACCTGAAAAAACTGAACTACAAAGCACGCGCATTCGATATGAAAATGATGTCGGGGCTTACGGAAGCAGACTGGAGTAAGGGTATCGCGGAACTGCAAACAAAACTTACAGACGATATCATTCACTATGCGGTGACGCAACTGCCACCGGAGATATACGCCATAAACGGTAAGGAAATTGCAGAAACATTGATACACCGCCGGGATGCATTTCGCACCCATGCACTGGCGTATTATTCTTTTCTCAACAGGAAAAAATAAACCCCGCAAATTGCGGGGCCATTTTATAAACCACTTTCAGTTTAAAGTCCGTTAAAAATATCACCGAGGCTCCAACCTGCATCGGTCGGTTGGTTAACACCTCCTGTTGACCTGCGGTTTCTTACATCACCGCCACCGCGTTGTGTAACATCGCCATTGCCGTAACGATATCCGTAGCCATCATCGTCATCACCGCCATTAGCTTTATTCCACTCTTTTTGCTGTTTACGCGCGGCCTTTTGCTGCTCCTTATACATTTTAGCCTGCTGTTTAGCCTGGTGTTTGTTTTGGTTTTTCTGCAGGCCATAAGCATGCGCTTTGCCCTTGCCATTTCCCTTTCCGGGATTAGCCTCTGCTGTAAAAGCAAGATTAGCCTCTGCTGTAAAAGCAAATAACAACAATCCTGCACACGCAGCCATCATCAATTTCTTCATGTTGTATCAGTTTTAGTTACGAAAGAACATATAGTGCAATAGCGGTGCCGTTTTCTCTTAATTCTTTTAACGTTCTTCCTTATATAAAGTTAAAGGCCGCCTTGCGGGTCTTGCAATAGTGGCCTTCTGTTATGGTCCTGGCTTTAATTACCTGTTGTTCGGCACACCCGGGTGGTTCAGGAAGTCATAATCATCAGCCCTGAATGTAGGATTATATCTATAGTCATCCACGTCTGCACGGTAGGTTTCATTAGTGCTCGAGCAGCTTGTTCCTATCACCACGCCCAGCAATGCCAAAATAAACACGATCTTTTTCATAGTTCCTTTATTTAAACGTTCATCAATGCGCTCTTCAAGCAGCACAAATCTCAAAAAAATCTCTCCGCAGACCGTGAAAGGAGTGTTATTGCCGTGCTTTTCGGGCTTCTTTAACAATTGTCCTACATGCTGCTCATTTTCCGGCATTCTTCTGCGCATTTATGGCACATTTCTGCGCATTCACGGCAGTGGTCGTTGTCGTGTTTGGCACATTCATCGCCACAGGCTGTGCATATGTCAGCACATATCTTGCACAATGCCGGGGCCTCCTTGCTGCCGAGGCTCATCAATTGCGCTGCTGCGTAGCAAATAGCCGCACATTCCATATCCAATTGTATACATTGCGCCATCATTTGCACATCTTTTTCCTGTGTGCAGGACGAAGCACAATGGTTACAGATCGACGCGCAGCGCAAACAAATGTCAATGCAGCTTTGGTACTGTTGATAGCTACCTATCATATAGATCATATTTTGGAGTGAAAAAAATCATCCTATTATGTGAAGCCACTTGCGTATCTCGTCTTTTGTTTTGCCCAGCTTTTGTTGCAGGTGCACCAGCATTTCTTCTTCTTTTTCAAGACTGTAATCCAGATCTTCTTCTCTGAGTTTCGGATACTTAGCCCTTATTTGCCGTTTTGAACGGTCCCATGCGTCGCGGTCTGGTTCTCGTTTCATGTTCATTTTATTTTACCCGGCTATCAGGGCAAACAAATCGTACCACAATTCCGATCACGGGCTTGTCATTCATTTTTTTGATGAGTGAGGATGAAAAGAAGCGATGTGGCCTTCAGTTTGATATTCCCAGCTGATACTTTGTGAAAGTATCAGAGTATAACGATCTTTCCGGTGTGTAAATGCGAAGCATTGTTCTGGATGACAATAATATATACACCGCTTGCAAGCGAGCCCACATCAAGAGAATCCACAACGGCGGGCGATACGATAAAACTTCTGGATACCTGCATCCTCATGGTATTAAAGATGGTTACGGTAACAGGTCCGTCAGGTATTTTGTTATTCCAGGCTATGTTTATCTGGTCTTGGGCGGGGTTCGGATAAATGACGATCCCTTTTGTTTTGTCAATCGACGGATCACGTTTCACCTCTTCGTAAGTATATAACGTACGGTGCATACCCGGTAACGTGCGGCATGCATTCAACACGAAGCTGTGTGCGGAATCGGGATTATGGAAGCTGTTGTAGCAAAAAGCAACTTTATAACAATTGCCGATAATCAAAGTATCGACTTCATTTTTTTCATTGTAGTGGAGACCGAATTCGGTGCCCATATCTATGTAGCTTGTCAGCCTGCCCAGGTTGTCGTACTTCATTTCTTTGCGCTCTGTTGTATCAAAGTTGGCATAAGATTGCCGCGTAATAGCAGTTTCCAGCTGTCCTGCCTGGTTATAGCTATAATGGTAGATACGTATAGGCGACCATTTTGCGTCGCGCCATGCAAAGAGTATACAGGATGTTATCCGGTCCAGGCTATCATATTCGTAAGTGGACATTGTATTAATAGCAGGAGCATTTACCGATAAGCTTGTATCTGATGCCGGCTTGCCATTTTGCCCGTAAACGATCTTTCTCCAGCGGACAAGTCCCCAATAGATACGGTCAAAGCTCTGGTGCAATTCAATGTTCGAGAGGCGCTTTCTTTCGTCATATTCGAAACGGTAACGATGATAACCCCTGGTTTCACCCGAAACGATAGTACTGTCTGCAAATTCCGAGAATATGGTGTCGCGGACAAGAATGCCTGTACCGCCATACGCATTATTGGTGAGTGCGTTCCTGAAGATGCTGTCACTCGTTACAGGGAAACTATAAATATCCCAGAGCGGGTCGGGGATATCTGCAACCGGAGATGCGAGCAGCATGCCAAAATAGTTGGAATTGCTGTAGCCATAACGGCTGCCGGGGTAAAAGTTGAAGATGCTGAATTTTTGACTGCGCTCGCCCGAATATTTGTAAATGGTAGTATCATGGTATACTACATTGCCGCTGTCAATTGTGTAGTGCAGAATACGGGTGACGCGTTGGAATACACTGTCATTAGCCTGTTGGCTCCGGGCTTGTCCCGCAAGCAATAGCAAGAGAAACGTGATTGCTGGCCGCATTCTTTTATACAGACGGTATAATTAAATGAAATGTTAGATACGGATGTGTCATTTAGTAACGATGCGATTTGCCGTATTACTAAGCGCGTCTCCCTGTATACATCTTCTCAATACGCAGCTATCATGCCTCATCGATAGCTGTGGTATGTGATATCCGCCCAATGTTTTTTAATTTCATTGCGCGCTAAAAATCATTTATTTATGAAGCTATTCAGCGAGCTTACCCGGAGTGAGATGCAAAAAGAAAGGTTAGTATTTACGTATAGCCTGGTAGCTACTGCGCTGGGTTTTTTCATCGGCTTGTATGTAAACTCATACTTCGAAGAGCAGCAACAGCGCAGAGCGTTTGAATCATTGAAGAAAATGATACTTATAGAGGCTGAGGTTAATGAGCGTGTGGCCAACGACCTTGTACAGCACGCACAACAAAAGGGACTGTTCTATTCTGAACTTTCGTTTACTGTAGTCGAAGATAAGTTAAAAGACCTTGACTTTGTCGGATTTGCAGATGAAGACCTAACCTTTGCCATGCAGCGATACGTACACAACGGTATGGTTTTGAATAATTGCAAGAGCAAGCTGGGGCTGCTGCGTTTCAGCATGGCAGAAGACTTGAACAACCGGGCCGACCTTGTGACCTATGAGATAGCACTTATCAGGGGGATGGAGCAAGCCCGCGACAATCTTGTTGCAAATGTTGCCCTGATCAGGAAACATATACGAAGGGGAAAAGGATAAAAAAGGACCGCAAAAGCGGTCCCTTTATATAAATGGTTTGTGTGTGCCAGAAATATATTATCGCACCAGTTTGCCTTTTTTCAGCTCATCGCCAAATTGTTTCTGGAAAGCTTCGGCATCTGCACGTAACATGCGTATAAGTTCTGGTGCGCGCATTGGTTGCCTTATAGAGTTGTTGTTGTAAGTAGTATGGTACCGGGAGGCGCCTGCTGTATCTTTCACTGCATATACCGTCGCATTCAGGTTGGGTACCTCCAGTATGGCCACTTCCGGCATAGCATTGTTTATTTGCGATACCATGTTCAACTCAGTCGAGAGCTGTTTATCGCCAAGTGTCCCGATGCCGAATTGGTTGTTCTCGCTGCGCAATGTTACTATGCTCACTACCTCGGGGCCAATGATCAGTGGTACTGCAATTACAGCTTCGCCTTTGGCCATGCTTTCCAGTGTTGCAGCGCTATCCGCAGCCAGCAGCATGTTAAAGTCTACCTGTTGTTTCATTATAGGTTTACCTGGCGCTGAGCTGCGCAGTTTTTCTTTGTCTACGCCAAAGTTTACGTTATCGGCAGCCGCTACCATGTCGGCCTGTGCCGCCTTTGCTGCTTCTTCGGCGGTAGCGAAAGTTTTAGGCTTTTGTTCGCCGCCATCGCCTCCGTTGTCTCCGCCTTCACTCATATTTCCGCAGCTGATCATAGTCGTCATGAAAAGTACGGGTATTATCGATTTAATGTATTTCATGTCAATTGTGTTTTTGTGGTTAGGACTTATTTTTTAGCAATGTTATACCAGGTCGTCCAATGCGTAGACGTACCGGCGGGGTTGGTGTACTCGGCATAAGTGATGATACGTTCCTGTCCGTTACATGGATCCCAGGGGTCGTTGAGCACCACATAATTGGTACCGCCGAGTGTGATGTAGCCTTTTACAGCCACCACGTGTCCTACGACACCTTCGGTTCCATAAGCCCAGGCCATTGGTTTTTTGCTGCAGAATATCTGCTTGCGCAGATCGGCCCAACTGAGCGCTGTTTCTGTTTCATCAGACTTGCAGCCGCAGAAGTCGAGCATGATCCAGCCCGGCATATTGCAGTTGTTGGTCTTGGGGCAGGTGCTACCATCGTTTTGCGGGTTGCAGCAGTCGGTACGGGTAAAG
>CAMPKG010000130.1 GCA_946887085.1 uncultured Sphingobacteriales bacterium | reverse complement strand
GTATTCTGATAAAGCTCAATGGCGCACCCTATCAATTAGCTGCTTCTGAGATTTCTCCCATATCATCGAGTCTTGGTATAACCTGCAACTCGAACTATGCCAATAATATAGTTAATGGAGAACTTACAACAAACGTCAACATTTCTGCGGCGCAAATTGAACTTACCGATTTTCAGTCAGCGGTAAATGATGTCGAAATCATACAAACCCAAGCCTCGGGCAATTCAGGATCTATTTATCAAATATACTTCGTCAACGATACCTGCAATCCGTATACACCACAAGCATCCACCACCAACCCCTGCGAGGGATCCAACCTTACACTTTCAAGCACAACTGTAAGCGGCGCAAGCTACACCTGGTACAAGATAGGTAACCCAAATCCAGTCTCTACCCAGCAAAACTTTACAATACCCAATGCAACATTAGCTGACGCAGGCATGTATACAGTAGTCGCAACATATGGTGCGTGCAACAGGAGCAGTGGCGTAACGGCTAATGTCATACCCAGGCCGGTGGCTTCCGGCACTACATCGGACGCACCCAAATGCCCGGGCTCTACTATCAATCTTTCTACTGATAATGTGCCCGGAGCCACTTATTCGTGGACAGGGCCCAACTTTAGTTCTACCCAGGAAGATCCTTCCATACCCAATATCCAGGCAAACCAGCAAGGTGATTATATAGTGACACTGTTTAAAAACGGATGCATTTCCCTACCTGATACGACAACAGTAACGCTCAATAGTGCGGTAACGACCCCTGATGTAAATATCAGCGATACGGTTTGCCCTGGCACGACATTGTCGATCAACATCAACAATCCTGAAAATGTTCTCTATCACTGGACAGGGCCCGGATATTCAAATTCAACAGCCAGCTCCTTCATCAATATCAACAATGTGGACTTTGGAAAGGCGGGCAAATATTATGTTTCCGCCGAAGATGCAAGCGGTTGCCAGTCATTCCCCGACAGTATCGATGTTGTAGTGAAAATTCTGACGTCCACGCCAAATGCTGATGCTGCCATCACTGTGTGCCCGGGAACAACGCTTCAACTGAAGGTGGATGCTATGGCAAATGCCACTTATACCTGGATCGGTCCTGCATTTACATCGCCTTTGCAAAACCCTGCTATACCAAACACAAACTACGGGCATGCAGGCAAATACTATGTGACAGCAAAGGTCAACGGATGTGTATCGTTGCCCGATAGCACAGTAGTGACTGTAGATATCACCACACCTACACCTGATGCAGAAGACGAAATAATTGTTTGTCCCAATACAACGCTGAACCTTAAAGCATCGGATGTTACCGGCGCTACCTATGAATGGACAGGGCCCTCATTTACTTCATCGCAGCAAAACCCTTCGATCGATCCTGCGACTGCACAAACTGCAGGCTATTATTATGTAAAGGCAACAGTAGACGGATGCGTCTCGCGCGCAGATAGCACACTGGTGAAAGTTGAGATCACTACACCAACACCAGATGCGTCAAGCAACGGCCCCGTATGTCGCGGCCATGAATTGAGGCTTGGCGTTGGCAGCATACCAAATGCAATATATTCCTGGACAGGGCCGAGCGGTTTTTCTTCTAATGCGCAATATCCCATTGTTACCTCGGCTGATACAAAAGATTCAGGACTATACGTGATCACCGCTGATGTAGATGGCTGCGTATCGTTACCGGACACTATTTACGTTGGCCTGAAGCCTATGCCGGATATCTTATCTGTTCACAGCAACCAGCCGGCCATTTGTGAAGGTGATAGCCTTACCCTGATAGCAAAAGGTCTGTTTCACACCCCTGATGTGGTTTACAAATGGACAGGGCCGAACGGCTTCGTGAGTGAGCCCTCTCATGTAGTAGGTATCGGCAATGCTTCGATGAAGCAGCAGGGTAAATACCTGGTGCACGCCGAACTGGATGGTTGTGTGTCAGAACCTAAGTCGGTAGAAGTAGCGGTAAAGGTTCGTCCGGACAAGCCAACAACTTCGAGCAATAGCCCTGCGCCGGACAAACCTAAAAATGTAGGCGACCAGGTTGAGCTGTATGGCGACAGCGGCCTGCCTAATACGAGTTACAGCTGGACAGGGCCGCAGGGTTTTGTTTCCCAGGATCAAAATCCTGTGATTTCTTATGCAACTAAACTTTCGGAAGGGTGGTATTACCTGACGATCACTTTTGGCGGCTGCACGTCCAGGGATTCAACTTATGTGATGATCGTGCCGCAAACGTATTACACGCTGTTCCCTAATCCAAACAACGGCAATTTTACATTGAAGGCAGGATTGATCTACGACCAGGAAGTTCCGATCGAGATAACAAACATCTTGGGGCAGGTGGTGTATACCGACAAGGCTGAAGTGAAAGGGAAACTGTTGCTAAAAACATTTTCACTGGGCGGCAACCTGAGCAACGGTATATACTTTTTGCGCCTTGCACCAAAAGAAGAAAAATGGGATATCCGTTTTGTGATCTCCCGCTAAACGCGATCTCTGATATTTATTCATATTCTGCTTTAAACCGAAGATGCGATACTTGTTGTTTTTGATCCTGCTGTGTTTATCTACCCAATTAAAGGCGCAGACATATTATCTCATTGACCACGCCAGTGGCATAAAAACTATAGGTACTATACCTATCGAGGTGATACCCCTCATCAACCCCCGCACTGCTGCTGTGACCTGTGAGGCCGGCCCTTATGTTATAGGCAACAGCACATATGATCCCTTCAACCCGTGGAAACTTGACGATGGATACTTGTATAAATTCAGCATCCCGGTTTCTAACGTCCGTTTGCGAATAGTCGATGTGAGCCAATACGACACAATGGCGATTTTTATCAATGGCAGCTTTTACCCGGTTTCCACTTCAGAGATATCCGTGGGAGCCTGGCCGGCAAGTTGTGGTTCGCCGCAACCAATCGCAATAGCTGTGGGCGGTTTGGTTACCAAAGACCCCACGGCGGGCAATTGCAGGTCCTGGATAGACATCGAACCTCCGTTCCCGATAGACAGCGTGCGCGTGCAATCCATGGGCGAGAAAGAAGGCTTCGGGCTGGTATATAGCCTGCTCTACGGCACCTCCCCTCATGTCTATGTCAACAATATGCTGCCTGACACCTTATACTGTGCTAATGATTCTTTGGATATATACTATGCACTAAGCGACCAGTTCGATACTAACAACTACTTTTCTATCCAGATGTCTGATATCAATGGTAGTTTTTCAAACGGCGTCATCATCGGCTCAGCACGCAAATATCTGCCTGGGTCTGTTCGCTGTCATATACCTGCCAATACGCCACAGGGATATGGCTACCGGTATCGTGTCATCAGCACGTTGCCTGCCGATACTTCCGCAGCAAGTACACAAGCCCTTTCTGTAACAAAATTTCCTGTCGTTGTTGCGTCGAACTCAGGTCCCGTTTGCGACGGTGACTCGATCCGCTTCAGCCTGACCTCGGATGATCCAAACGCGACCTATATATGGTCTGGCCCTGCCGGGTTTGCCGATAGCACTGCTGCGCCGACACTCAAATCTACGCTTGCACACAACGGAACTTTCCAGGTGACAGCCTCTGCACAGGGATGCAGTTCTAAGGTTTATACTACGGTTGCCGTCAAGCCAATTCCATCGGTGGATTCTGTAAGTAATAATAGCCCGCTTTGTGAAGGAGATATTCTGAAATTTTTTGCAGATGGCACCAACGAGGAGGGAACTGTATTTACCTGGAAAGGCCCTGATGGGTTTACGACTACAGAGCGTTCCCCCGCATTCAACGACGTTAAGCATTCTGCAAATGGTGAGTACATTGTAACAGCGGCGCTCAACGGGTGTACATCGCCTGAAGTCACTACCTACGCTACCGTATATCTCCGGCCGGAAGTACCGCAGCTAACGGCAAACAACCCGATCATCCCTGGAAAAGAAATTACATTTACAGCTAGCAGTACGGACGGAAGCTCGTATCAATGGATGGGTCCAAACAATTTCAGTTCTACAGACCAGAATCCCGTAATAAAAGAGGCCGATGTTGAAACAGAAGGCTCGTATCATGTTACAGCAACCCTGGGCATTTGCAGCTCAACAAATGTCATCAACATCGATGTGCTGCAGAACGAGCGCGGGTATTTTGTACTGCCAAATCCAAGTTCAGGCACATTCAGGGTAAAAGGAAACTACCTGGTAGATAAAACGCTGCCTTACGAGATCGTAAATCATGCCGGACAGGTATTGCAGTCGGGAGAGATCACGACCACCACAAAATATCTTTCCGAAGGTTTCAGCGTAGAAGGAGTTGCCAATGGCATTTACTTCCTGCGCCTGCAAACAAAAAATGACAAGCTGAATATCCGCCTTGTCGTAAACAAGTAATTATTAAACTTGTTTTAACTCGCTTACAAGGTCCTGCAATACTTTCTTTGCATCGCCAAAAAGCATTGATGTTTTTGGTTTGAAGAACAAGTCGTTTTCGATCCCTGCATAGCCCGGTTTCATACTGCGTTTATTCACGATCACGTGCTCTGCTCTTTCAACCTCGAGTATCGGCATACCGTATATAGGACTAGCCGGGTCCTCTTTCGCAGCAGGGTTTACCACATCATTTGCACCGATGATCATCACCACGCTGGTGGTGCTCATTTGTTCGTTGGCATCCTCCATTTCCAGCAGCTTTTCATAAGGCACATCGGCCTCCGCAAGCAACACGTTCATATGTCCCGGCATACGTCCTGCAACGGGATGAATACCATAGTATACTTCTACGCCTTTTTCAAGAAGCAACTTTTCAAGTTCGTGACAGGCATGTTGTGCCTGTGCTACCGCAAGACCATAACCGGGGATGATCATCACTTTCTGAGCATAGGCCATCAGCACCGCGGTATCTGTCAATGATATTTCTTTATAATGTCCCTGGTCTTTTGCGCCCGCGGGACCTGCTGCCTGCCCGCCGCCAAACGAGCCTATCAGCACATTTTTCAGCGAACGGTTCATGGCTTTGCACATCAATATAGTGAGGATGGTACCGGCAGAACCGACGAGAATGCCACCGGTAAGCATTACAGGGTTGTCATAAAGGAAGCCGCCAAATGCTGCCGCTACACCGGTAAAAGAGTTGAGCAGCGATATAACAACCGGCATGTCGGCGCCACCTATTGGCAATACGAACATCACTCCATACACCAATGAGAGGACAAGTATGATGTAGAAATAGGTGATAGTATGGCCCGGGCGCACCCACAAAATAAGAATAGTAAGACCTGCTATTATCGCCATCAAAGTAAGGTTTGCCACGTGCTGACCTTTGAAGGAAAAGTCTTTGATCTTACCATTCAGTTTACCCCATGCAATAATACTACCGGCAAAAGAAACACTGCCTATCACCATCCCGATGATAATGGTTGCCAGCATACCGCCATGTATATGACTGAAGAATGTATAACCTGATTCTTCGTATAGTTCCTGCGTAAAATCGGTTGTGAGATGATGAAACTCAATAAGCGATATGAGCATGGCGCAAGCACCACCCATCCCGTTGAACATGCTCACCATTTCCGGCATCGCGGTCATTTGCACCCGTTTCGCTGAAAGCGTGCCGACCACGCTACCCAAAATTAGCCCGCCGAATATCCAGCCATAGTTGGTCAGCGGGTTCCCGTTCTCATCGTGGTACAGGAAGATGGTTGTCAATATGGCAATGGTCATGCCCGCAGCCGCAACAAGGTTTCCCCTGCGTGCGCTATCCGGGTGCGACAACATTTTAAGACCTACGATAAATGTTATCGAACCAATCAGATAACTTAACGCTAGTATGGCTTGCATGTTCATAAAAAGATTGAATATTTATTTGGAGGCGCGTTATTTTTTCTTCTTTTTCTTTTTATCAAACATTTCCAGCATCCTGTCTGTCACCACAAAACCACCCACCACGTTCAGCGTACCCAACACCACCGCAAGAAAACCCAGCGTCAACGCGAGATAATCATTGGACGGCGCTTTACCCATCACTATGATAGCACCGATGATCACCACCCCGTGTATCGCGTTGGCACCACTCATCAGCGGTGTATGCAGAACCGAAGGCACGCGGGAAATAACTTCTATACCGAGGAAAATGGATAGTATCACTATCGTCAATAAACGATAAGATCCCTCGTCGGTAAACAATGACATTATTGACTCCATAAGTTCTTATACGTTTGAAGATTGAGGTAATAAGGCCCGTACACGCTCATTTGTTACGGCACCACCATGTGCAATGCAGGTACCTTTCACAAGGTCATCGTTAAAGTCGAGATGGAGATTACCTTCTTTACTGATGATCAGTTTCAGGAAATTCAGCACGTTTTTGCTGTACACCTTGCTGGCGTCCGCGGGCATGGTTGAAGATAATGCCGAATTGCCCACAATTGCGACGCCGTTATGCATCACTGTCTGGTTATTTTTTGTAAGATCTGTATTGCCACCCGTAGATGCAGCGAGATCGATAATTACAGAACCCGCACGCATATCGTTGATCATCGCCTCGGTTATCAGTATCGGTGCCACCCTGCCGGGTATCTGGGCTGTAGTAATGATAATGTCTGCTTTCTTAGCATGCTCGTGTATCTTATCACGCTGGCGTTTTTGAAAATCCTCGCTTTGTTCTACCGCGTAACCGCCGGCTTTCGATGCATCTGCCGCGCCTTCCACTTCAATGAATTTTGCACCAAGGCTCATCACCTCTTCTTTCACAGCAGGTCGCGTATCAAATACTTCCACCACTGCGCCAAGACGGCGTGCCGTTGCTATTGCCTGCAGCCCGGCGACGCCGGCACCAAGTATCAGCACTTTGGCCGGCGCAATGCTTCCTGCTGCGGTCATGAACATTGGGAAGTACCTGCAGTATTCCGTAGCGGCCAGCAGTACAGCTTTATAACCTGCAATGTTTGCCTGTGAACTCAGCACATCCATTGCCTGCGCTCTTGTTGTGCGCGGAATAGTATCGAGGCTGAATACTGTATACCCCCTGGTTGCCCATTGCTGCATTAACTGCGACTGAAACAATGGATGATATACACCCATCACCACCGCATTTTGTTTTGCCGCAATGATATTCTCGTGATGTATCCCTAAAAGAATGTCGGCTTCGGAAGTGATCGCCGTTTTGTCTTTGATAACCGCGCCGGCATCCGTATAAGCCTTGTCATTATGAAATGCATTATCGCCTGCTCCCTGCTCCACCCAAACCGTTGCGTTCATTTTCACCAGGGCACTCACTACTTCAGGCACCAGCGACACCCGGGTTTCCGGTGCCTGCTCCTTCAATACGCCTATGATCATAGAAATTTCCTATTCATTTGAGAGATATGAAAATATAAGTTTTATCGAGAAAGTCAAAATTTAAGAACTGTCCGGCAATCCTATCTTTGCACGCTATGCATTACGTTTCGGCAGAGAGGATCAGCAAATCGTTTGGAGTTAAGCCACTGTTCCAAGATATATCTTTTCACATCAGCGAGGGCGATAAAATATCGCTGGTCGCGAAGAATGGAAGCGGGAAATCGACGCTTCTAAAGATATTGGCCGGGAAAGAACAACCTGACGAGGGTACGGTATGGATACATAAAGATGTTACCGTAGCCCTCTTCGAGCAGGAACCTGTGTTTAACGAAGATCTGTCTGTTGTCGACAATATCTTTCATTACAAACACCCGGTAGCTGAGGCCCTACGTGATTATGAGCGGTTGATAGATTCAGGAGATAAAGACCCGGTAAAGCTTTCGGAAGTACTTGCGCGTATTGATGAGCTGGGCGCCTGGGGATTTGAAGCCAAAGTGAAACAGATACTTGGCAAGCTGAACATTCACCACCTCGACCAGCCTGTAAAAACACTTTCGGGCGGGCAGAGAAAACGTGTAGCCCTGGCTCAAACGCTGATAGATATTGGCTTTGAGCACAAACACGTGCTGCTGATCATGGACGAGCCTACCAACCATCTTGACGTGGAAATGGTAGAGTGGCTGGAACATTACCTGAACCAGGAAAATGTGACCCTCCTGATGGTTACCCACGACCGGTATTTCCTGGACGCGGTATGCGAGGAAATATGGGAATTGGATGGCAGCGATCTGTATGAGTACAGGGGCGATTATGAGAATTACCTGGAGAAAAAAGCTGCCCGCATTGAAAGCCAGCAGGCCAGCATAGACAAAGCTCGTAACGAATACCGCAAAGAGCTGGAGTGGATGCGCAAGCAGCCAAAAGCCCGAAGTACCAAAGCGCGCAGCAGGATAGATGCGTTTTATGATGTTGAGTCGAGGGCCAAACAGCGGATCGAGGATAATAAAGTGCAATTGCAAATGAAGATGAACCGCCTGGGCGGCAAAGTGGCGGAACTGAAAAAGGTGTACAAAAGCTATGGCAACAAAACTATTCTCAAAGGGTTCGACTATACTTTCAAAAAAGGGGACCGCATTGGTGTGGTGGGTAAAAACGGGGCGGGAAAATCTACGTTCCTGCAAATATTACAAGGTCATGAACCCGCAGATAGCGGCAAGATCAATATAGGCGACACGGTTATTTTTGGCAACTTCTCTCAAACGGGGCTGCATATAAAAGAGGACATGCGCGTGATCGAATATGTGAAAAACATTGCGGAAAGTTTCCCGTTGGCTGGTGGCGGATCGCTGAGCGCTGCACAATTCTTACAATAGTTCTTGTTCACACCCGAGCATCAATATACTAACCTCTCTAAGCTA
>CAMPKG010000129.1 GCA_946887085.1 uncultured Sphingobacteriales bacterium | reverse complement strand
CCTTTTTGTAACAAAATGAACGAGCCAATTTTCTTCAATTGTTGTATATTGCTTTTGAAACTTACACATATGAAAAATGCAATTTTACTTTTGATGATATCTTGCCAGTCGGTTTTTTGTTTGGGTCAGACAACGGCTACTGATTTTACAGCAACCGATTGCAATTCAAACAGTCATACACTGTTCACAGAACTAGACAATGGGAAAGTGGTGGTATTGGCCTGGATTATGCCTTGTCTTACATGTGTCGCACCGGTAAAAACCGCCTACAATATTGCGAAAGCATATAATGCCAAGCCCGAATATGCCGGACGGGTAAAGTTCTACCTTATCGACGATCTTGCTGACCAAAACTGCAGTTACCTGGCTAATTGGGCTTCAAACAATAACATTGGCCCTGCTAATATGGATGTTTTCGAGAATGCTCCCTCGGGTGATGCTATTGACGAGGATAATTATGGAGGCACTGGCATGCCACATATCTGCATCGTGGGAGGAACCAGCCATAAGATATTCTTTAACAAATTCAATGATGCCGCTAATGATCCTTCCGGTATCGAATCTGCCATTTTCAATGCCTTGACACCTGCTTCAACCGAAGATCTCGTAAAAGGCGCCGTTGATTACAATTTATATCCAAATCCTGCCAGGGGTAGTTTGCATCTTGATTTTACACTGCAGCGCGATCAAACTGTGGGTATAGACGTATTTGATGTAGTTGGGAAAAAAGTCCTGTCAGATACAAGAAGCGGACATGCAGGTAAGAATAACGAAGTTATAAACGTCAATGCCCTTCAGCCCGGTGTATACAATATGCACCTGAAGACGGGCAATGCAAAAGCCATTTTACAATTTACCATTTCAAAATAGAGAAATTTCGGATGAAGTTCGTTGCATGTAGCTCGCTGCTGGTCCTGTTGTTGATACCATCGAATAAGGTATTGGCACAAGGTTGCTGTTCTGCAGGCAGCGGCAGCCCAATTGCGGGCGGGACTTCACAGGGAGTTTTAGCTGACAGGCAATTCGAAGTTAATGTCAATTTCCAACGCCTGTCTACAAAAAGATTCCTGAACGGCGATAAGCCGGAGAAGAAATTTCTTGATTATTATGGATCGGATTTTTTATACACACGTTTATCCTATGGCATTACCAAAGCTCTGACATTATCCCTGGAAGGGGGCTATTATTTTGACAGGACCCAAATAGGACTCAACAAGGCTGATACGATGAGGTCTTCAGGACCAAGTGACCTGGTTATTTTCCCTCGTTACACTGTCTATACGCACAATACGGAAAAAACGCGTGATGAGGTGACCGTAGGGCTTGGATATAAGATACCGATTGGGCGGTATAACGATAGTGCAAAGTTTGTTGAGCCGTATACAGGAGATGTATATCACCTGACGATGCCACCGGCGGTGCAACCTACTACAGGATCAAACGATGTTATTTTCTATCTGTTTGCATTTCGTGGCTATCCCACAAAAGATTTCCGGGTGTTCAGCAATTTGCTGTACGTACGGAAAGGCTGGAATCCGCAGGGCATAAAATTCGGCGATTATGCGAGTATTTCGATGTTTGCGGGCAAAACCTTCTTTGACAAACTTGGGGTGACATTACAACTGAAAGGAGAATTGATCGGCACCATGAAATATAATGAAGACCTGTATAATCTCGCCTACTACAATTTTGATGTATCTGCTACCGGAATGAAGCAACTTTCCGTTGTGCCGCAGCTGAGTTACAGTCGTAATTCGCTGACAATATACGCACTCAGCGAATTTCCTTTGTACCAATACGTGAACAAAGTACAAGTAGCTTCGCAATATTTGCATACAGTTGGGATTGCCTACCGGTTCTTTGCACATTCGCAGCCGGAAGGATGAGATAGTCCGTAATTATATAACATCCCACCATAATCTTATAACAGATTTTTTTGTTTCGTTAACACATTGAGCTTTAACTTTGTCTTATCTTTCCAAACAGTGAAAAGGCTTCTCGTCATACCGGTCATGTTCATCTACCTGTTAGCAGTATCAGGTATCATGATCACTGCGCACTATTGCGGGCAGGAGCTGGAGTCGTGGAATGTGTATGTAGAAAGTGACGGCTGTGCCGGCGATGACTGCAGCGATGTACCTGAAGAGGAAGACGGCTGCTGCAAGGACGAGGTCATCACGGCCAAGGTTTCTGAAGACCAGAATATCGTTACTGCTTTCAAACTAAAGCTGGCAGATAATAGTTTCGCGGCGATACTCCCGCAATATTTTTCAGTGCCGGATGCACCTGCTATTTCGGTAGCCTTTGCAGCCAATGCTCATATGCCTAATGCGCCTCCCGGCCTTTGGCAACAGATACCCTTATATAAGCTGCACTCGAGTTTCACTTATTATGGTTAGCACTCGTTACTCTTTAAGTATCGAAATGTTGATTCTATAACCATTTAATAAGTGAACAAATGAAACGTTTAATAGTTTTTATCTTCATTATAACATCCTCTGTTTTCGTATTTGCACAAGACAAGGAGAAAGCAGTGACCACTGAAAAATTTAAAGTAGAAGGTAACTGCGGCATGTGCAAAAAGCGCATAGAGAACGCTGCCTTCGTCAATGGTGTGAAACGCGCCGAGTGGGATAAGAAGACACACGAGTTAACCGTGGTATATAAGCCGTCTAAAACCAGCGCAGAAGCTATCCTTGCATCGGTAGCCAAAGCAGGTCACAGCTCAGACAAGGTGGCGGCAACGGAAGCCGACTATAAAAAGCTGCCGGAATGCTGCCAGTATAACGATCACGAGTGTAACGACTAAACCCTATATCAATGCACATAGACAAGTATAAACTGCTTTTAGGCGGCTTATTGCTGGTGGGCATGAATGTGAATGCGCAGGAACGTACTATAACTGGCACCATTACCGGTAAGGACCAGAAGGGCAAAACCGAGGCGCTCATAGGCGCTACCGTTGAGACGCCTGACCACTCTGCCGGTACACAAACCGATGCTGATGGTACGTTCAGCCTGCAGCTTCCCGCAACAGCCAGTAAGCTCATAATATCATATGTCGGCTTCAAAGCCGATACGCTGAACTTGACAACAGGCCAGCAAACACTGAATGTCACACTCCAGCAACCACGCAGCTTGAAGGAGGTGGTGATAACGAAGAGGCGGGGCAGCACGGAGATCAGCATGCTAAGCCCGATAAAAACCGAGATCATCAGCGAGCGCGAACTGCTAAAAGCTGCCTGTTGCAACCTGAGCGAAAGTTTTGAAACCACGCCATCGGTGGACGTGGCGTTTACCGATGCGGTATCGGGCTATAAGCAAATACAGATGTTAGGGCTCTCCGGTCCGTATACGCTGATAACGCGTGAGAACATTCCCGATACCCGTGGCCTTGCTTCAGTAACCGGTCTCACTTTCACACCTGGCACCTGGATAGAAGGGATGCAATTAAGCAAAGGCACCGGCAGCGTGGTGAACGGCTATGAAAGTGTAGCCGGCCAAATAAATGTGGAACTGAAGAAGCCTTTTGAAGAAGCGGATGAGAAATGGCTGCTCAACCTCTACCAGAATACGCAGGGACGTACTGAAGGTAACGTTGTCTATCGTAAAAAGTTCAATGATAAACTTTCATCCAACCTGTTCCTGCATGGCAAGTCGCAGTGGATGAAGATAGACCAATTGAAAGATGGTTTCCTCGATCAGCCGCTGGATAAGAACATCGTTGCAGCGAACCGTTGGTTTTGGTTCGGCCCTAAGAACTGGGAAGTGCAGGGTGGCGTGAAAGGTACTTACTCCTCCAACACCGGCGGACAATGGGGTTATGAGGAAGGCATGGAGCAGAAGGCTGGCAATCCCTGGGGCTATGAAATGGACACGCGCCGCATAGAAGGCTGGGCGAAGATCGGTAAGATGCTGCCGAACAAGCCGGGCACCAGCATGGGCCTGCAGCTTGCGGGCGTTTACCACGACCAGGATGCCATCTACGGCGCACGCAACTATAACGGTACGCAGACCAGCTTTTACACCAATTTCATTTTCCAGTCGATACTCGGTAATACCAACCATGTTATAAAAACAGGTTTAAGCAACCTCGTTGATATCTATGATGAGAATTTTGATAAACAACAATTCAACCGGAATGAGATAGTGCCCGGTGCATTTGCAGAGTATGCATACAGTCACCTCGACAAGCTGAATGTAGTAGCAGGCCTTCGTGGCGATTACCACAACATTTTCGGAGCTTTTGTGACACCACGCTTGCATGTGCGTTATGCACCATTCAAGCAAACGAGCATACGTGCTTCGATAGGGCGTGCACAGCGCACTGCTAACATCCTTGCCGAGAACATTGGCTACATGGCCAGCAACAGGGTGTTCCTGTTCAACGGGACAAGTCCCGGAAATCCATATGGACTGGATCCTGAAGTGGCTTGGAATACAGGCGTCAACCTGACGCAGAAATTTCAGCTCGATTATCGCGATGGTGCCGTGAGCGTCGACTATTACTATACTGATTTTAAGAACCAGGTAGTGGTAGATGTTGAGGATGCACATAACGTAGAGTTCTACAACCTGAATGGCAGCTCGTTCGCCCACAGTTTCCAAACGCAGTTCGATTATGAGATCATCCACAACCTGGATCTGCGTCTTGCCTACAGGTGGTACGATGTGAAGACGACGTACAAAGGCGTGTTGAAGGAGCGTCCGTTAGTGGCTGCACACCGTGCATTTGCCAACATCGGTTACGAGACGCGGAACAAATGGAAGTTCGACTACACTGTGCAATGGATCAGCCAGAAGCGTGTGCCATCGCTGCACAACCACGACTACAGCACTTTCGATCCCGAGTTTTACTCGCCATCTTTCTGGCAAATGAATGCGCAGGTGAGCAAGACCTTCGGTGAAGATTTTGAAGTATATGTGGGTGGTGAGAACCTCACCAATTTCATGCAGCATCACCCCATCATCGGCGCACATCATCCTTACGATGTTGGCTTCGATGCCTCGATGATCTGGGGGCCGGTAATGGGCAGGAATGTGTATGCCGGGTTGAGGTATAAGATCCGGTAATTAACTTTGCAGCATGACAACAGACAAACTGACTGAGCTTTGTATGTCTTTCCCCGGAGTTACCCAGGGCGTGAAATGGGAAGACCATCTTTGCTTCATGGTAGGGGAGAAGATGTTTGTGATCACAGGTTTTCCTGACGATTCCACAGTCAGCATCAAAGCATCTGACGAGGATTTTGAAGAACTGTGTGAGCGCCGTGACATCATCCCTGCTCCCTACATGGCGAGGAACAAATGGGTGCAGCTGCAAAAGCGTAGTGCCTTCAAACCTAAGGAATGGGGGCACTACCTGCGGCAGGCCTATGAGCTGATCAAAGCAAAGCTGCCAAAGAAAGTGCAACGGGAAATTGATGGAAATTAGGTTAATGAGTTGATTGGGTTAATTCAGTCAATAAAATAATGGGTTAATTAGTGCACCTAATTAACGCATTTAACTTGTTTAACTCAATTAACTAATTAGGTCTTCCTTGGTTTCTTCCTTGCCGCGGGGAACAGTACATTGTTCAGTATCAGCCTGTAGCCCGGTGAATTTGGATGATTGCTTAACTCGGTCGGTGGATCACCTATGGCGTGCTGGTAATCTTCAGGGTCGTGGCCGCCGTAGAATGTCCAGGTGCCTTTTCCGTATTCGCCATGTATGTATCGTGCTTCATCGGCGGGTTTGTATTCGCCAAGCACCAGCACATTCGTTTTCAGGTTCTGCTTTTTGAATGATGTGGTCTGGCCCATAAAACCTTTCACGGTAGTTGTGTGGTTTTGCGTGAGCATGGTAGGCACAGGGTCGAATTTTGCGGAGAAAGTAAAGAGGTTGAAATAGTCCACATCCATCTGCACCTGTCGTTGTTCAGTATTGTCTATCGATGAAAACTCATACATGTAAGGGTTGGTGAACACTTCATAGTTCTTAAATGCAAAACTTTTGGTGAAGTCGAGCATTTGCTGTGCATTACCGGCGGGTGAGTCGCCATCGTAAGGCACATCGGCAATGTCAGTGCCTTCTGCAGAGAGGGCAATGTCATAGCTGTCGGTGGCAGAGCACATAGCAAAGAGATAACCACCACCCAATACGAAGTCGCGTATCTTTTTTGCAACTGCCAGCTTCAATTGTGATACTTTCTTGAAGCCATGCTTTGCGGCAGTTTCTTCGTTATTCCTTACATCTTCCTGGTACCACGATGCATTGCGGTAAGCTGCCCAGAACTTCCCGTACTGGCCGGTGAAATCTTCGTGGTGCAGGTGCAGCCAATCGTAATCGGCCAGTTTGTTTTCCAGCAGCTCATCATCGTACAGTTTATCGAATGGTATCTCTGCGTAAGTAAGTACCAGGGTTACTGCGTCGTCCCATGGTTGTTTGCCGGGTGGAGTATATACCCCTATGCGTGGCGCCTTTTCCAGTTTGATGATATCGCCATTGTAGTCAGGGTGCGAGATCTCGTTGACCATACCCAGGTATTGTCCGTCGCTAATGACGTCATAGCTCACGCCGCGCAGCTTGCACAGGCGCTCGATAGCATCGCTCTGGTTCATAGCAAAGCTGCCGCCGCGATAGTTCAGCAGCCAGTCGGCTTCCATCCCCAGCTTCAGCGCAGCATAAGTAACGCCATATGCTTTCAGGTGGTTGGCCTGGTTATCGGCGTCCATGGGTATGAATATTTTGGCAGCGAAGGCCGCAGGCGCTAACAGTATGCAAACCAGTACGGAAGAGATGCCTTTAATCATGCTTTTCATGTTCATTTCAGGATGTGTAAATTACGATTTATCGACTTCAACGCCTGTTTGAATATGGATTTTTAACAACTATTTACTATTTACTTGGCCAATCAGTATTTTGCATAGATGAAATATGTCCTCTTTGCGTGTGTGTGGTTATTGTGTATGAATGTATCCGCCCAAACGGGCAAACCCGATCCTAAAGCAAAATTTGTATTGGTGATACATGGCGGCGCAGGCTCTGCCAAACGCGGCCATGTATCTGCCGGGCAGGAGCAGGCATATAATGATGGGTTGAACAGAGCCCTTGCAGTTGGCTATAATATTCTTGTGAGAGGCGGGACCGCACTCGATGCAGTAGAAGCCGCAGTTATTGTACTGGAAGACGACTCTAATTTCAATGCGGGACGTGGAGCGGTAATGACCAATGAGGGGCGTTGTGAGCTGGATGCGTCCATTATGGATGGCAAGACTTTGAAAGCGGGAGCAGTAGCCGGCGTAACCACCGTAAGAAACCCGATAGACGCAGCGCGGAAAGTGATGGACAACAGTCCGCATGTGATGATGGTGAGTACAGGTGCGGAGCGATTTGCGGCAGCTAACGAATGTTCGATAGTAGATAATAGTTATTTCCATACAGAGCGCAGCAGGCGGGCTTTGCAGAAGGCACGTGAGCATGATTCGCTATCGAAGGAAAACCAGAAAAAGAAATCGCTGCTCAACCAGCCTGAGAACCGCGACTGGAAATACGGAACAGTCGGCGCGGTGGCGCTTGATGCAAGCGGTAACCTCGCGGCAGCTACCAGCACCGGCGGCATGACCAACAAGCGCTTCGGCAGGGTGGGTGACAGCCCCATCATTGGTGCGGGTACTTATGCCGATAATAACACCTGCGCCATCAGCTGTACAGGCTGGGGCGAGTACTTCATACGCCTGGGTATGGCTAAAGCCGTCAGCGACCGTATTGAACTGAAGGGAATGAGTATCGACGAAGCAGCAAAAGAAATGATCTATACTAAACTCGAAGACCTCGGCGGTGACGGCGGCCTTATTGGTGTAGACAAGAACGGCAATATTACAATGCCCTTCAATACCAGCGGCATGTTCAGGGCCTATATCAAATCTACCGGGGAGAAAGAGGTGCTGATATATAAAGATTAGTGTGGCGATATGAAGCGTAGCGCAAGCGATAGATATTCATCCTATGAAAGAGTGTGCCGGAACATGGCATTCGATCTCGGTTTTGAGATTTATGAGGATGACGGCGTTGTTTACGAAATAACGGATAGTGGTTCAGTAATTATATGCATGGCCACTAATGTGAAAAGTGTATGGTTCGAAACATGGTTGGTTATGAGGGAGCGCATTGCAAAGTCCGATTTCCGGAGTAAGAACTATTCCTTTTACTAAAGACCAATGTTTTAAAGACTGATTTTAACAGTCTTTAACGGCTTCGTGTCCAGGCGCTCGGTAAATTGCGCCCAAAGAGTTTTCCAATGAAATGTCCCAATTGTAACGAAACACTCCTCATAGCTGAAAGGCATAATGTAGAAATAGATTACTGTCCTAACTGCCGTGGCGTCTGGCTGGATAAAGGTGAACTGGATAAGATCCTTGACTACGCCGATGCGCAGAGTCCGCAAACTCACCAAACTCCTCCTCAACAACCTTATTATCCCGATAAGTCTTATGATAAGGACAAGCATTACGACCCCTACTACGGCAAAAAACATAAGCGCAAGTCCTTCCTTGGCGATTTTTTTGACTTTGACTAGCTAAATAGGCGCAAAGGCCTATTTTTGCGCCCATGAATCTCGAATTCAATAAAAATGAAGATGCTATGAAGATGGCTGTCAGCCAGATGAAGCAGCGTCATGCACAGGTAAGCCTCGGCGGCGGAAAGAAAGCGATTGAAAAAGCGCGTGAAAAAGGAAAGATGACACCCCGTGAGCGTATCAGCTACCTTATCGATAAAGACAGTGTATTTACAGAGATAGGCGCTTTCACCGGTTGGGAAATGTACCAGGAGCAC
>CAMPKG010000128.1 GCA_946887085.1 uncultured Sphingobacteriales bacterium | reverse complement strand
ATCAACACGCTAACTATATCAAATTGTATTTTTTTAAATTCTTTATTGGCATCCATAAAGGCCTCAGCGGCTATCTTCATAAACTCCTGCTTTCGGCGACCAACGGCCTCTTCCGGGTACCCAAAATCGATCCTGTTGCGGGTTTTTACCTCTATAAATACCAGCACATCGTCTTTCAGCGCAACGAGGTCTATCTCTTTCTTACCTGAACACCAGTTGCGGTGTAATATCCGGTAGCCTTTATCAGCTAAAAAGTTTTCAGCTATTTGTTCGCCTTTTATGCCAGTTTCGTTATGTTTGGCCATCGAAAAAAAAATCAATGAAACAATTAGTAGCAGACTTCCCGGTACAACTGCAGGAAGCGCTGGTTATAGGGCAAAATTATAAGTTCCTTACGGCAAAGAAAGAGTTTAATAATGTTGTTCTTACCGGCCTGGGCGGCAGCGGTATTGGTGGCTCTATTGTTCAGAACTATGTTTTCGATAAACTGAAAATACCTTTCGTAGTCAATAAAGATTATTTCCTGCCTTCTTTTGTGGGTGCTAAATCGCTGGTCATTGTTTCTTCCTACTCTGGAAATACCGAGGAAACCATTGCCGCTATGCAGCAGGCATTGAAAGCGAAGGCAACTGTTGTTTGCATAACATCGGGCGGAAAAATAGCTGAAATAGCAAGGAAGAAAAAGCTCGATTGCATTTTGCTGCCGGCGGGTATGCCGCCGCGTGCCTGCCTGGGATATTCGCTTACGCAGGTGTTGTATGCACTGCAGCATTTCGGCTTGCTGAAGGACAATTTTGAGAAAGACCTGAAAGCAGCTATAAAGCTGATGAAGGCCGATTCAAAAGACATTCAGAAGAAAGCTAACGCTATTGCAAAAAAGCTCAACGATAAAACACCGATCATTTATGCATCGGCAGATTACGAGGGCGTGGCTGTCCGTTTCCGCCAGCAGATAAATGAGAACAGCAAAATGCTGTGCTGGCACCACGTAATACCGGAGATGAACCACAACGAGCTGGTAGGCTGGCGCGATAAAGATGCGAGCAGGGCAGTGGTGATACTCCGCAATAAAGACGATTACGAGCGTGTGCAGCTGCGTATCGAGATTAACAAAAAGATCATCAAAAAATACACATTTAATATCAGCGAGATATACTCGAAGGGCGATAGCTATTTTGAGAAAGCATTCTACTTCATCCACCTTACCGATTGGGTGTCGGTGATACTGGCAGATATGCGCGGGCAGAATGCCACTGAGGTAAAAGTCATCGACTTCCTGAAAGGGGAACTGGCTAAATCTTAATTTGAGCGTAAATGAAATGCTAAAGCTCCTGCTGTGGCAGGGGCTTTTTTAATAAAAACAGTTTTATCGTGCGGAAAGTTTACTTATCTTTGCATCCCTGGCAAGTCTTATACGGCCAGCTCCTACTGAATCCCCCAGGACAGGAATGTAGCAAGGGTGGGTGGTTGTAGCGGCGCGATGTGAGTAACTTGCCAGTTCTTTTTTTATATAATTCTCCCGTTTTCCACAGTTTTCATTTCCCCGCTCGCAGCACAAGACTATTTGGTTAACTTTGCCTGCGAAAACACAATTGCATGAAGTTTTTTATTGATACAGCGAATCTCGCTCAGATTAAAGAAGCACACGACCTGGGTATCCTCGACGGTGTAACTACCAACCCTTCCCTGATGGCTAAAGAAGGCATCAAAGGGCAGGCAGCTATCATCGACCACTACAAAGCCATTTGCGAAGTGGTTGACGGTCCTGTAAGTGCGGAAGTATTTGGCACTACTTTCGACGAGATAGTTGAAGAAGGTAAAAAGCTGGCTGCTTTACACGATAATATCGTGGTAAAGGTGCCGATGATCAAGGACGGTATCAAAGCAATCAAATGGTTTACGGATAATGGCATCCAGACAAACTGCACGCTGGTATTCTCTGCGGGGCAGGCTATACTTGCTGCTAAAGCAGGCGCCAGCTTCGTTTCCCCTTTCATTGGTCGCATCGACGATAGCAGCTGGGATGGCGTACAATTGATAGAGCAGATCGTGAACATCTACAACTCACAGGGCTATATGACCGAAGTACTGGCGGCTTCTATCCGCAACCCGTTGCACATTGTACGTTGCGCTGAAGCCGGTGCTGATGTTTGTACCTGCCCGTTGTCTTCTATTCTCGGCTTACTGAAGCATCCGCTTACGGATATCGGCCTTGAGCAATTCCTGAAAGACGCTAAAACAATGGCATAACAGCTGCCAAAAAGCTATAAATGAAAAGGGGCTGAATCTCAGCCCCTTTTTCTATGACTTAATACTAACTGTCAACTGCCAGCTGCAGACTATAATATCGTCTTTTTCACATCTTCAAGTATATCCAGCGCTTCTTCCTTGCTGTTGCCCTCGGCGTAGATGCGCAGCAGGGGCTCGGTGCCTGAAGCTCGAAGCAGGATCCATCCGCCATTGTCGAGGTGGTATTTGATACCGTCGATAGTTTCTATGCGGTTGTAGTTGTATTTACCGAAGTTGGCGTACTCGTTCTTCGATGCTTTGTCGATAATACTTTCTTTGATCGAATTCTCGATGTGCATATCGTTGCGCTCGTATACGAACTTGCCAACTACATCATAAACTTCCTGGCAAAGCTGTTTCAATGTCTTGCCCGATTTGGTCATGAATTCGTACAGCGCGAGACCGTCGTAGATACCATCGCGCTCGGGTATATGTCCTTTCACAGCTATACCGCCGCTTTCTTCACCGCCAACCAGCACATCCTCGTTCACCATTATCTCGCTGATGTATTTAAAACCGACAGGGGTTATCTCTATTGGCAGGCCATAAGCCTCGCACATGCGCTTCACACGGTCGGTGGTGGAGAAGGCAATGGCCACTTTGCCGCTCATGCCTTTGTATTTGTGCAGGTAGTGTGTCAGCAGCAGTATAATGTGGTGTGCGTCAACAAACTGCCCGTCTTCGTCGTACAAACCAATGCGGTCTGCATCACCATCAGTAGCTAAACCTATTTTTAATTCTGGTGTGGATGCAACAGTTTTCGACAGCTCCTGAAGGTTCTTGTCCAGCGGCTCCGGCGCCTGGCCGTTAAAGCCGGGATTGTTCTCGCAATTGATGAGTACTGCATTCGGCAGCAGGCGGCGGATAACGTTTTGTCCCGCACCGTACATAGCATCGTAGGCTATTTTGAAAGGCGATTTATTCAGCGCTTCGAAATCAAATTTCTCCTGCAGGTAGCTCACATACATATCCTCGAGGTTGATGTATTCGAGCAGGCCTTTGCTTTCCCAATGTGCCAGCCCTTCTTTAGGTATCTCCACGCTATCGGGTATCAGCGCCTCAACCGCAGCAATATCCTTAGGGCTTGAAGGGCCACCGTGTGCGCCTTTCAGCTTATACCCGTTGTACGAAGGAGGGTTGTGCGATGCGGTGATCACCACACCCTGCTGTGCGCCCAGTTTCAGTACGCCCATCGATATCATAGGTGTGCTGATGAAACCTTTCGCCAGCAATACTTTGATGCCATGACCGCAGAGTACTTTGGCTACTGCCTCGCAAAACATTTCACCACCAAAGCGGCAATCGTGCCCGAGTACTACAGTAGGGTTGCTGCCGCGCTGTAATAACCAGTCTGCCAGTCCTTTAGATACGCGTGCGACATTGTACACCGTAAAATCCTGCGCTATGATGGCACGCCATCCGTCGGTACCAAATCTTATCTTATCAACTGTCATTGAAAATTTCATTACTGGGGTTGCTGTTAAATCTTTCTTATAGATTTTCTATCCGGGCATCAAAAATAGTAAACCTTTCGTACCATCGCATTTCGGTAACTTTATTAAAATTTTCTTCATCCATGTCAGATGTGCTTACATCCGTGAATCCCGCTACCGGCGCGGTTTTGGCCGAATATCCCATCGATAATGCACAAAAAGTAGAAAAAGCTGTAAAGCAGGCGCAGAAAGGATTTGAGGAATGGAGAACATACAGCCTGAAGCAACGCGGCGCTGAGCTGAAAAAGATAGCAGCAGAACTGCGCAAACAAAAGCAGAAACTGGCAGAGCTGGCCACCAAAGAAATGGGCAAACCCCTGCAGCAGTCGCTCGACGAGGTGGAAAAATGCGCCCGCACCTTCGATTTTTATGCGAAAGAAGGACCGAAATTCCTGGCCGATGAAATAGTAAAGACCGATGCGAAGAAGAGCTATGTAAGTTTTCAGCCGCTGGGCGTCGTGCTGGCCATCATGCCCTGGAATTTTCCTTACTGGCAGGTTTTTCGCGCCATGGGCCCTGCGCTGATGGCTGGTAATACCATGCTGCTGAAACATGCATCTAACGTAAGCGGTTGTGCGCTGGCGATAGAGAAAGTGATAAAAGCTGCAGGCGCTCCTAAAGGTTTGTTTCAAACACTGTTGCTGCCTTCGTCAGAGGTAGAAGCTGTGATAAAGAATCCTGTTATCTCCGCAATAACATTCACTGGCAGCACAACGGCCGGTAGCAAGGTCGCCTCTGTTGCAGCTGCGCATGTGAAAAAGCAGGTGCTGGAGCTCGGTGGCAGCGATGCTTACATCATCCTGAAAGATGCGGATATGAAGCTGGCTGTGAAAACCTCAGTCGATGGCAGGCTGGTGAACAGCGGGCAAAGCTGCGTAGCGGCCAAACGCTTTATCGCGGTGAAAGCAATACGCAAAGAATTTGAGGCGCTTATGGTGGAAGGTATGAATGCCGCCGCCTATGGCGACCCGTCGGAGGGTGTGAATAAGATCGGACCCATGGCCCGGCACGACCTGCGCGACCAGCTGCATCAGCAGGTATTGAAAAGCATAGAGTTAGGAGCTAAACTACTGTGCGGAGGTTTTATCCCCGAAGGCCCGGGCGCGTTTTATCCACCTACGGTACTCACAAATGTGAAAAAAGGAATGCCCGCTTACGATGAGGAATTGTTTGGGCCCGTGGCAGCCATCATAGAGGCTAAGGATGAAGCAGATGCGGTGCGGCTAGCCAACGACAGCATCTACGGATTGGGTGCGGGTATCTTCTCTAAAAACCGCAAAAAAGCAGAGAAAATCGCTGCGACAGAACTCCAGGCGGGCAATTGCTTCGTAAATGCTTTTGTACACTCCGATCCTCGCCTACCTTTTGGCGGGGTGAAACAAAGCGGTTATGGTAGGGAGCTCAGCGCTTTCGGCATACGGGAGTTTACCAATATAAAAACGGTATTCATTCAGTAGCAGTTATATATGGTGCGCTATGGCATAATTGTTTTAGCTGTTTTGTTGTTGGCAGTAGCCTGCGGATGTTGGTTAAATAAAAATAATCGGTCATCTTTGAACGCAACCACTGATAAACAAAAACAGGAAGGTATGTACACTTATTTAGCACTCGGAGATTCGTATACGATAGGCGAGGCCGTACCCATGGCCGAGAATTTTCCGCACCAGGTAACAGAGCTGCTGAAGCAGCAGAATTTTGATGTGGCTGCACCAGTGATTGTAGCCAAAACCGGCTGGACAACTGATGAGCTGGCCATGGCCATACGCGAGCACAACATCACTGACAGTTTTTCTTTCGTGACACTGCTGATAGGCGTGAATAACCAATATAGAGGTCGTGACCTGGCTAATTATAAAGATGAATTCGTTCAGCTGCTTGACCAGGCACTTGCTTTTGCCAACGGCCACCGCGATAAAGTTTTCGTGGTATCCATACCCGACTGGGGCGTAACCCCTTTTGCTGATGGCCGCAACCGCGAGCAGATAGCTAAGGAGATAGATGAGTATAACAATGCTGCTAAAGAGATCAGCTCGCATTATAAATGCCATTACCTCGACATAACGGAGAGCACCCGCCACAATGGCAACAATGCACTGTTCTTAGCAGAAGATAAGCTGCACCCATCGGGTAAGGAGTATGCTGTATGGGCTGCGAAGCTGGCGCCGGTGATAGCACGTTCACTGAAAGGATCACTGGAGGCTGTTGAATAAACGATCGAGTTTTTCCTTCTTCAATATTTTTTGTGACTGGCGGCCGTCTGCAATAAGGCGGCCGTTCACTTTTGCGGTGAACTCGGTGATCACCTCGTTGCCCTTCACTTCTATAAGTGCGGCAGTGAATTCCACCTCCTGTCCTGTAAGGGCAGGAGAGTGGTGGTTGACCGAGATAGCCGTGCCTATACCTTCTTCGCCTTCTTCCTTCATCTCCAGCACAAACAGCCGGCCGCTCCACTCCGCGTCGCGCGCCAGTGCAAAGGTGCTGTACACATTATGCACCTCGCCGCTGTCAAAACGCGCAGTATCTGCTTCTGTCACTACATGGACGAAGCTTTTTACATCGCCTGGCTGGAAGGGGTTGATCATATTTAAGAGTAAAGCTACAAAATGAGTGAATACGGAATAATTTTGCGTAAACGTATGACATTCAAATTTACTTTCAATGCGATATTGTTATTGTGCGTTATAATTACCGTTTGGTCGTTTAAGGCTTTTGACTTCGTAGAAGTTGATCGTGCTGTAGACTGGGTAATAAGGTTCTTCGCGTTGCCAATTTATTTGATTCTTCTTCCTTCAAGCGCGCTAATGTATTTCAAGTTTATCAGGCAATTTGAAACGAGAAATTACGTCTCTAAATTTTGGACAAGGGCACGTTCAGTTTTTAGAGTTTTTATTCTTTCGTTAGGATTGAGCTTTATCTTGATGGTGACGACGCTTTCGATAATTCTGTTGACAAATGCGTATACAGGTTCTATACGTGAAACTGATTTAAAGGCCATTGTTGTTAATTATGAGAAGTCGAAAGATTTTCGAGTAAACAAAAGATATATTACAGTCAAAGACATTTCTACTGGTAGAATTGTCGATTTGACAGTTAAGAAACAATACGCAACAGGTGATACAATTTACATGAAGCTAAAGGAGGGACGGTGGGGACTATTATTTGCAAACTAACCTCTATTCTTCTCCTTCGGTCGGTGTTGTCACCGAACGAAATGTGGGAGGTGAGTAAGAATAAAACGTAACAAGAGAAAGCCCAATGGTGCCGTCATTTCGAGCCCGCTCTTTTTTTGCGGTGCGAGAAATCTCCTGAGCATTAGTACTTCCGTCATTTCATCTGCACGACCGCATTTCAGGAGATTTCTCTCTCTGTTCGCTATCGCTCACGACGTTCGAAATGACGGCCTTGAATGAGGAAGTTGTTGCTATTGATGAAAATATGTAAATTTGTACTATAAAAATGTTGTTGTAAACCCATCATAGCATCAAACCATCACCCAAAATCATAATTTCTCCTTCGGTCGGTGTTATCACCGACCGAAATGTGGGATATGGGTTAAGTATCTGCCGGATATTGGTTGGCAACAACGCCGCAGAGGGGAGCTTACATTTCCAGTTCAGCAGTAATAAACTCCTTCGCTCCTTCGGGACCTGATATTTCCAGCCAAGTGGCCGGTTCGTTAGTCACATCGATCCTGAAATTGAAGAAATCACAACACTGCCGTTCTGTTTTGATGAATTCGGTCAGCTCGTCCAAAACAGCATCTGTATCTGTGAATTTATAGGCATAACCATTGGGCAGTTCTTTCCGCTCTAATACCTGCTTCTTCAGGCTGGCGATGACGGTTTCTTTCCGCTTGCGCAGCTCCGGGCTGGTCAGCTTACAGCTAAGTGGTTTGTCGCCCATGTTTTTGGAGGTTTGTTTTTGTTTACAGCCTTTGCAATTTTTTGAGCATTGAGCGCTTGAATCATTACCTGAAAAGACAAAGCACAACAAGGCAATTACAGTTATCAATCGTTTCATAACGACCATATTTTCGTAAAGATAAACCGTAGAGTATAGTCTATGGTGTACATTTGAATGAGTAAATTTTTGAAAAGTGCTTATTGGTGAATTATCAAAGTTGTCAGGTTTCTCCAGGCAAGCTATCCGCTTTTACGAGAAACAGGGAATATTCAAGCTGGGCAGAAAGCATCGCCAGGCCAATAATTACAAGAACTATCCCGAAGACGTGCTCAGGAAGCTGCTCATTATAAAAAAGCTAAAGGGTTTTGGCTTCACCCTTGATGAGTCAGCCGACCTCCTGGCGATGATAGAAGAGAACCAGGCTTCGTGCAAAGAAGTATCTGAGAAGGTAGAGCAGAAACTGAGGGCGATAGATGAGAAAATACCGGAGTTAGAACAGATAAAGAATATGCTAGTGAACGGGGTTGAGCTTTGCCTGGATGGCTGTGAAGCTACCGCAGATAGAAATTGCACGATGATTATCCCCCAAACGACAAATTGGATATATTACCCTTCGGTCGGTGTTATCACCGACCGAAATGTGGGATATGAGTAAGTGTCAGCCAATGATTTGGTAGGTGATAACACCAACCAAGGGGAAACTTAGAAAACTTGAGTATTCAACGATGGGCCAATACCATCAAACTAGTTTTCGACATACATCGCTAGCTTTTCCAGCGACGACTTTGTTCCCGTTTCATTGTCTTCGGGCCTGATACCAATTGGAATATCGCGGAAGCTGAACATAACATTCGTTGCATTTTCTTGCGGCTCAAAGGTTATTTCCATAGCCATCTCGCCGGAAAATTTTGGATCATCTGTGTGAAAGACAACCGTCTGAACGATTTTTTCCGGGTATTTCAGTTCAATGAACTTAACTGTAAACCTGTCTTCCCTCGCGGCAGTTTTACCTGTCATCTCCGTTTCATCCTGCGGGTAAAACAGTGACATTCCATAGCCGCCACCTTCGCGCAGATCGAACTTATGCACCTTGCCGGTCATATCTCCCGGAGCTTGCCAGGTTTCCAGTGCCCCGGGGCTTGTCAATGCCTTGTATATTTTCTCAGCAGGTGCGTTGATGATGCGAGTGTTACGTGTGGACTGTGACATGTAAAGAGTTTATATAAAGCTACATAC
>CAMPKG010000127.1 GCA_946887085.1 uncultured Sphingobacteriales bacterium | reverse complement strand
CTATCATCATACCCCCCTGCACCATGATTAATTCGCAGCAGCGATCAACCCTTTCGAGAAAATCTTCCCAAAAGGTGAAACATTTTATAACAAATTGGAGGGGAAATCAACGACAACCAAGGTTATCATTTTCATTTGCGTCATTTTCGGCGGAAATGCTTACCCAACAAGCGATGCAGCCCAAAAAGCCGGCAAGTTGCTGTTTTGAAAGGCGCGAAATCGACAACCAAAGTTATCATTTTTCAGGTGACAGTTGGCAGTGGGCAGTTGACGGTTAGCAATGGCAGCTAATAAAACTGCCAGACAACGGAAAATCATAGTATTCATTAAATCCCAAAATCATAGTTAGTTTTGCCGCCGATGACTGATAATAACAGGTATAACCAACGGGGCGTATCGGCCCAGAAAGAGGATGTGCACAAGGCCATTGAAAAACTGGACATGGGCCTCTATCCTAATGCATTCTGTAAGATATACCCCGACTACTGGGGCGGCAACGAAGCTTATTGCAACCTGATGCATGCCGATGGCGCGGGTACCAAGTCTATCCTCGCCTACATGTACTGGAAAGAGACGGGCGACCTGGGCGTATGGAAAGGCATAGCGATAGATGCTATAGTGATGAACATAGACGACCTGCTCTGTGTAGGCGCAACCGGGCCGTTCACTTATTCATCAACCATAGGCCGCAACAAATATCTTATACCCGGCGAAGTGATATCTGAACTCATCAACGGTACACAGTCATACTTCAATAGGATGCAGCAACACGGCATCGACATCCGCCTGATGGGCGGTGAGACTGCGGATGTAGGCGATGTCGTAAGAACTGTGATAGTAGACGGTACTATGGCTTGCCGGATGCGCCGCGATAAACTTGTGACAACTGAGAAAATGCAGGCAGGTGATGTGGTAGTATCGCTCGCCAGTTACGGCCAGGCAACCTACGAGGACGAATATAATAGTGGTATGGGCAGCAACGGCCTTACCAGCGCAAGGCACGAGTTGCTGAAAAAAGAATACGCGACGAAATATCCTGAAAGCGTTGACCCTAACCTGCCAAAGGATGTAGTCTATAATGGCTCGCACGGCCTTACAGATAAAACAAGTACACCGCTGGATATTGGTAAGATGATCCTGTCGCCTACCCGAACCTACGCACCGGTGGTGCTTAAAGTGCTACAACAGCATTTTGATAAGATACATGGTATCATCCACTGCAGTGGCGGGGGACAGAGCAAGGTTTTGCATTACCTGCCCAAGCCGTTGAGAGTCGTGAAGAATAACCTGCTGCCGATACCACCATTGTTTGAGATGATCCAAAAATCGGCCGGTACCGACTGGAAGGAAATGTACCAGGTATTCAATATGGGCCAGCGACTGGAGATATATACTGACAAGGATACGGCTGCTTCGATAGTGGAGATCGCACGCAGCTTCAACATAGAGGCGCAGGTATCGGGCTATGTAGAAGCTGCTGAAACTAGAGAAGTAATGATTGAAAGCGCTCATGGAAACTTCAGTTATTCCAGGGCATAATTTCCCGATTATGTAAAACCGGGACGAACATTTGGCACAGTGTATGCTATTTAAACATTAAAACACAACAACTATGACAATCAGGACCTATTTATTAAGCGCCGTCACCCTACTGCTGGCAGGAACAACTACTGCACAGGACGCCAGGAGTTCTATTAATGAAACCCGTGGCGACTATGGCAACAATATCCTGTCATTCTCTCCGCTACAGGTGTCTGACCGCGGCGTGGGCTTTGGTATCAGTTATGAGCGGGTGCTCGATAAAAACAGGAATCTCGTAAGTTTCTATTTGCCGGTAACCGCTGCATTGAACAATTTTGATAACAACGGCGACTACCAAACTTATTATTTTATGCCGGGTATCAAGATCTACCCTACGGGTGGCAAAGGCATTATTCGTTACGCAGTGGGTCCGAATATTACCTATGCGACCGGCAAAATGGCTGTAGAAGAGCAATTGCCGCTTGACCCCAGCGGAGGTTTTGTGGGCGTACGAACGGTAGATAAAGACTTTTACAAACTGGGTATGATGATCACTAACTCACTCAATGTAAACCCAACCAAACGTCTTCATATGGGACTGGAACTGGGCCTTGGTTTCACCTACCTCGACAACATAGACAACAACAACTTCTCCGATGGGCCACTGAACCTTGTACAATTCGGATTCAAGGTCGGTTATCGATTCTAAATAATAAAAGAGCCCCGATAACCGGGGCTCTTTTATTATTATCGATATCGAATCTTATTTGTTCTTCAGAGGATTTGCCAGCATGTTGAACGTCGGAGTCAACTCTATCTTGGCGTTTGAATCAGGAACTCCGGTAAAATGTCCGCCAAAGCGAATGTACATGGTGTCTTTGATGAAATACTCTTTGAGATTGACATCTTCGCAGTCCAGCTCCAGTGTTTGCTGACCCTTAGGTATGCCGTATTTCTTAGCCGCCAATTTTTCCTCGAGCCCCTGTGCCGAAACATAAACCCTGATCGTATCCATGAAATCAAAGTTTGAACCCGACGGCTCTTTCATTGTAGTCACAAACTTTACCAGCTTTACATGCTGCACCAGGTTGGCGCTGCTGCCCGATTCAGAAATGTACTGCGCTGAGTTAGTTTCCATGGGCATTACCGGTGCATCAGCACTGATGCCGCCTTGTGGTAATGAGTCGATAACACTTGGCAGACCTGTGATAGACGGGACGTCTACCACTTCTGTATATGTAAAGTCCTTTGAAATATTGGCCAGGTCTTCGATCTTGTTACAGGCTACAGCTACCAGGGTGAGCGCACCCGCCACTAAATATGCTTTTTTCATAATTATAAATTCCTGTCAAAGTTACCACTTTGACAGGAACCACAAGGAAAATTGCTACTCTGCTTTTTGCAGCGGGTTGGCCAGCATGTTGAAAGTTGAATTCAGTTCCAACTGGCTTTCTGTCGCAGGCACAGCGTTGAAATGGCCGCCGAAGCGAACATACATCGTGTCCTGTATAAAGTATTCGCGCAGGTTTATTGCCTCGCAGTCGAGATCCAGTTTTTGCTGGCCTTTCGGTACGCCATATTTAAAAGCTACCAGTTTCTCTTCCAGTCCGGGTGCGGAAATGAATAAACGTACTGTATCCATAAAATCAAAGGTCTGGCCTGCGGGTTTGGAGATGGCAACAGACATCTGTTTCAGCTTCACTTCCTTTACCAGGTTGATAGCACTACCACTTTGGGAAACTTGTTCTTCTGAATTGGTTGCAAGCGGCATCAATGGTGAATATGCGGTCATGCCTCCTTCAGGCAAAGGACCAATGTCCTCCGGCAACTCTTTTATTGCCGGTACATCCACTGTTTTTGCGTATGTGAAGTCTTTGGAAATATTGGCCAGTGAAATGATCTTCTGGCAACCAACAGATGCAATGGCTACAATAGCCAAAATCAAATACGATTTTCTCATATCTCTCTCCTCATTATCTAATCGTTTAATTCATACGAAGTTACGATTTGTCTGCCATCCTGCCACAACCATGAAATATCAGTAATTTTGCACCTCCTGATGAAAACAGTAGCCTTCCATACACTGGGTTGCAAGCTCAACTATTCGGAAACTTCGACGCTTAGCCGCATGCTGGAAGCAGACGGGTTTGTGAAGAGAGATTTCGAAGAGCTGGCCGATGTATATGTGATCAATACCTGCTCCGTTACCGAGAATGCCGATAAGGAATGCCGCCAGATAGTACGGCGCATCCAACGTCGTGCACCTGAGTCGATGGTGGTGATTACGGGCTGCTACGCGCAACTGAAGCCGAAGGAAATAGCTGAAATAGATGGTGTAGACCTGGTATTGGGTGCGGCAGAAAAGTTCAACCTTTCATCGCATTTGCAAACACTTACCAAGGGCAACCAGGATAAAGTACATGCCTGCGAAATAGCAGAGGTAAACGGTTTTCACAGTTCCTACTCTATCAACGACCGTACGCGTACCTTCCTGAAGGTGCAGGACGGCTGTGACTATAATTGCAGCTTCTGTACCATACCGCTGGCACGCGGGCACAGCCGCAGTGATAGTATCAACGGTGTGCTGGCCAATGTTCATGAATTGGCATCTGCAGGAACAAAGGAAATCGTGCTGACAGGCATCAACCTGGGAGATTTTGGTAAAGGGATAGACGGCGGCAAGAAACGCGACGAATCATTCTTTGAACTGGTACAGGAATTAGATAAGGTGGAGGGCATTGAACGTTTTCGCATTTCGTCTATCGAACCGAACCTTCTTACGAACGAGATCATCGAATTTGTAGCCAACTCAAGAAAGTTCATGCCGCATTTTCATATTCCCTTGCAGAGCGGCAGCAATAAGATACTCGGCGCTATGCGCCGCAGGTACCAGCGCGAACTCTACGCGGACCGCGTGACAACGATAAAAACCTTTATGCCTCATTGCTGCATTGGTGTTGACGTAATTGTAGGTTTCCCGACTGAATCAGACGACGATTTTAAAGACACCTTTGATTTTCTGCACAGCCTTGATGTCTCTTATTTTCACGTGTTCACCTATTCTGAACGTGCGAATACGCTGGCGATAGATATGAAGCCCGTCGTACCCATCCATGTACGTCATGAACGTAACAAAGTGCTGCGCAACCTCTCTTACCAGAAGATGCAGTACTTCACCGCACAGCATAGCAGTCAAACACGTAAGGTGTTATTTGAAAGCGCCGAGAAAAATGGCATGATGGACGGTTATACCGACAATTACATCAAAGTGCAAACACCTTTCAGAGGCGAATGGGTCAATCAACTTGTTGACTGGAAACTATAGTTCAACTATATTTGCCTTCCCAACCAGATTCTGTAGCTCAGTTGGTAGAGCAGCTGACTCTTAATCAGCGGGTCTAGGGTTCGAGTCCCTACAGAATCACAGAGCCGTCGCGCGACGGCTTTTTTTATTGAACAGCTGCACCTTCAGGAATCGTTCGGAGATATTCGGGATAGGCTTCCCGGGCAGGAAGCAACAAGAGGTGACATCTTCCCCGATCAGCAAGCTGCTCTGCGTCTGTTAGTTCAACATGTTTCGACAAATACCACGCACGATAGTTATTTTGACGACACCAATCAAGTACCAATGCTGCATTTTTCAACATCGGCATTTCTTTGGGGCCGTGCATTTCCACAAGAAATTTTGCCTTTTGCAAAGCAGCCACCTTAGTTGCACCTTTTAATGCCATGCTTTCTGCACCTTCCACGTCGATCTTTAGCAGATCGGGCGTGTATCCTGCTTCTTCCACAACCCTGTCTAAGGTGGTTGTTTCAACCTGGTAGTGTGATCCGAGTTTTTTAGCGGTTTCCGCGTGAGTACCGAACATACTACCTGCTGCCCCTGATCCTACAGTATAGAACTTTACTTGCTCTCCGTGATGGTCACTGACAAAAGCTGTCACATATCGCTTACCCTCACCAAACCGGTTATTGTTTAGATTTTCAGATGCCATTGTCAATGCTTTGGGGTTCGGATCAACGAGGACCATCGGCCGTTGCGGATTGTCGATAGATGCCAGGATCGAAGCGGCACCTACATTGCAACCAACATCGAATATTGCGGTACTGTTCTTTGACAAAGCATAAAACCATGCGTCATCCTTATCAGCTTTAGTAATAGTGCCCGAATACACCGTAAGCGTTCGCCCGAGCAACTGCACTTGCACTTTCTTTGGTTTCGGATCGAACAGTTTAATGTACGCCCCTGCGAGTATCCTTCTCAAAGACATCTACAAAAGTTTTCCGCAAGATATTCAGATACCCCGCATAAAAAAACTCCCTCAGGCTTATTACTGGTTTTGCACGGCTTTTTCCACCTTCTCCGTAACGGTAGATGGAAGCGTGACGACGAAAGTTGCGCCTTCGTTCACATTGCTTTGCGCTGAGATACTCCCGTTGTATTGCTCCACGATCTTCTTACAGATCGACAGGCCAATGCCGGTTCCCTCATACTCGTCAAAGCTATGCAAGCGCTTGAAAATGGTGAATATCTGGTCGGCGTACTGCTGATCGAAACCAATGCCGTTGTCCTTTATGTAAATGCGATGATAGTCCTGGTCGATCACCACGTTGGGAACATCGGCCAGGTACATACCCTTCACTTTTTCGGAGAAGATGTTGATCTCGGGTGCAACTTCATCCCGGCTGAACTTAAGCGAGTTGATAATAAGATTCTGAAACAATTGCCTGAACTGCCCGGGTATGATATACAGCGACGGCAGTTTCCCAACATTCACAATGGCCTTCTTCTGCTCTATCTGTATCTCAAGGTCTGTCAACACTCCTTCTACCAGTGCATTCAAATTTGTCTCCTGGTAGGAATCATTGTTCGTTGATGAGCGGGAGAATGCGAGCAGGTTTTTGATGAGTAATTGCATACGGTTAGAAGCCTTCATCATACGATCGAGGAAGTTCCTGCCTTCGTCTCCCAGTGCTTCCTTAAAGTTAGCAGATAACCTGTCTCCGAATATAATGATCTTCCGGAGCGGTTCCTGCAGATCGTGCGAAGCTACATATGCAAACCTCTCAAGTTCTTCGTTAGTAAGCTTCAAAGCATTGATGTTGTCCATCAATTGCTTGTTGAGCTTATTCACTTTTTCTTCGGAGTTGATACGCTCAACGATCTCGCGTTCCAGGTTTTTGTTGGCGGCAATCAACTTCTGCTCCTGCGCCATCAACTGATGGTTCTTATTGTATAGATCTACAAACACAAGAACCTTGGCTCTTAAAAGATCAGGGTTGATCGGTTTGTATATATAATCGACACCGCCCATCTGGTATCCCTTAAACATATTCTCCTCGCCATGATCATTTGCGGTGATAAAAATTATGGGAATATGTTTCAACTTGTCACGTTCATATATCAGGGTTGCAGTTTCAAAACCATTGAGATCAGGCATCTGCACATCCATCAATATGAGCGTGAAATCGTGTTCCTTCAACAATATCTTTAACGCCGCCCTACCCGAATTTGCTTTCCTGATAATATAGTTATCCTTCTCCAGGATGGATTCGATAGAAAACAGATTATCCTCCCTGTCATCCACCACAAGGATCTTGTTCTCGGGCTCCGGTGCCGCTAGTTGTTGAACTTCGTCATCAAAAATCTCCATTCATCTGCTATTTGTACAACCATACACGCATCAGCGACTAAAGCTGATCTATTTTCACTGGTTTAGTTATATAATCTGACGCGCCGGCTTCTATACATTTTTCGCGATCTCCCTTCATCGCTTTTGCAGTTACAGCAATTATCGGCAAGTTACTGTTTTTATGTTCGCGCCTGATCTTCTGTGTCGTCTCGTATCCGTCCATCTCTGGCATCATGATATCCATCAGTACCATATCGACATTGTTGTTCTCATTCAATATATTAATTGCCTCCTGTCCGCTTTCTGCCGTGATAGTATTGATATTATACTTCTCAAATGCTGTAGTAAGCGCAAACAGGTTCCGGACATCATCATCTACAACCAGTATATTCTTACCTGCAAGCACATCTTCACGCAACCTCAGGCTTTCGATCATCCTGCGTTTTTCAGGCTGCAGGTCTTTATGATTCAGGTGAAGATGCATCACTGTTTCTTCAAGCAGCAATTCCAATGAATTCACGCTCTTTAGCAATACACGGTTAGCAAACTGTTTCAGCTGTGTACGCTCCCGACTGGTAAAGTCTTTTGCCGAGTAGATAATGATCGGTGTCATCTGCATCTTTTTCGATGCATTGATCTCCATAATAAAATCAAACCCGCTTACGTCCGGCAACATGTAATCTACGATTACGCAGTCATACACATTTTCCTTAATCAGGGTCAGCCCTTCCTTCCCGGTCGATGCGATCGTGATATCAACCAATCCGTCATTATCCAACACCTTTGCAATCTGTGAAGAGTCAAGCTCATTGTCTTCGATTATCAACAATTTTTTCTGTGTACGCGCGTTAAACTCAACTATATCATCAAACAAAACCGACAGCGCTTCGTTCTTCAGCGGTTTCAGGTGGAAGCTTCTGGCGCCACGTTTCATAGCCAGCAACTTGTTCTCCTCGCCGGAGATCAGGTGTACGGGTATATGCCTGAAGTTCATGTCGTTCTTAAAGAGGTCTAGTATCTTCCATCCGCTCGCATCGGGTAGTTTCACATCAAGCGTCACAGCTATCGGGTTGTATTTGTTCACCAATTCAAACACTTCACCAAAATTCGACGCAATTACAACTTTCAATTCCCGCTCATGTGCCTTGTCTATCATGATCTTCGCAAAGCGAAGGTCATCCTCTACTACCAGCACTATTTTGTCGGAGCTGATTATATTATTCCGGTCATCACCTTTTTCATTGATGATCTCGTTGATACCATCGAGGTCACGTTCCGGCAGCTTGACAGTGGGTACTGTCTGGATAGCCAGTTTTTCATCGTTCTGCGCCAGCTCGTATTCGCTGATTGAAAGTGTACTTTGTTTTTCTTTCTTGACCAGGTTCGGGTTGTAATCGATCGGCAGGAAGAGTGTGAACGTACTGCCTGTCCCCACTTCGCTATCCAGTTCAATCGAACCACCCAGCAGGTCGGCAAGACCACGGCTGATCGAGAGTCCAAGACCGGTACCACCATACTTACGGCTTGTAGAACCTTCCGCCTGCTGGAAGGCTTCGAAGATGATATTTTGCTTGTCTTTCGAGATACCAATACCCGAGTCTCTGATCTCAAAGGCCACCACCTGCTTCGCATTATCAAGACTCGGGTTGCCTGACTTCCAGTTTTTGTTCGCTTTGTATATCCTGAACTTAACTTCTCCTTTTTCCGTGAATTTAAAGGCATTCGACAAAAGGTTCTTGAGGATCTGGTTCAGACGCTGCACGTCCGTTTCAAGT
>CAMPKG010000126.1 GCA_946887085.1 uncultured Sphingobacteriales bacterium | reverse complement strand
TACCATGATGGTGTCAAATATGCTGGCATCCTTGTTATTTTCGCGCGTGCTTGGGAAAAAATATTTTGAAACTATATACAGGCAGGTGCTCGCATCTGTCTGATCATCTTTACAATTTGAAACTTAAGAAATGAAAAGAGTAGTAGTAACGGGCATGGGTGTTGTGGCTCCATTAGGTAATGATATCAGCACTTTCTGGAACAATATTGTTGCCGGCAAGAGCGGTGCCAAAACCATACATAAATTCGACGCCGGCAAATTTAAATGCAGATTTGCCTGCCAGGTAGAAGGTTTTCAGCCTGAACTCTATCTTGACCGGAACGAGATCAAGCGCACTGACCCCTTCACGCAGTATGCGCTGGTAGCTGCTAAACAAGCCGTGGATGATTCCGGTTTCGATTTCAGCAAGATGTCGCCATTTGATGTAGGTGTTATCTGGGGTTCAGGACAGGGGGGTATGGCTACATTCGAGGAACAAGTGGAAGAGTATGTAGTATCCGGCCACGAGCCAAGGTTCAGTCCTTTCTTTGTGCCTAAGCTGATCGTCAACATGGCATCGGGCATGATATCGCTGAAATTTGGCTTCATGGGTATCAACTATACCACGGTATCGGCCTGCGCTACATCAAACACTGCTATCATGGATGCAATGAATTATATCCGTATGGGCAAGGCTAAGATCATTGTGACCGGTGGGTCTGAAGCACCGATCACACCTGCTTCTGTCGGCGGATTCTCTGCAATGAAAGCTATGTCAACCCGCAATGATGACCCCGCTGCTGCATCACGACCTTTCGACAAGGAGCGCGACGGTTTTGTAATGGGCGAGGGTGCAGGTGCGTTGATACTGGAAGAATATGAGCACGCTAAAGCACGCGGTGCTAAGATATATGCTGAGGTAGCAGGCGCGGCTATGACTGCCGATGCTTACCATATGACGGCAACTCACCCGGAAGGATTGGGTGCATCGCAGGCAATGAGGTTTGCGCTTCAGGATGCAGGAATGACCGCGAATGACATCGACTACCTGAACCCGCATGCTACCTCAACACCTGTTGGAGATGTAAGCGAGGTAAAAGCTATAGAACAGGTATTTGGTGAGAATAAAGGTCTGCTCATCAGCGCCACCAAATCAATGACCGGCCACCTGTTGGGCGCAGCAGGCGCTGTTGAAGGTATCATTTCTGTAAAGGCCATTACAGAAGGGCTGGTACCACCAACCATCAATACTACCAACATCGACGAGCAGGTGCCTTCATCCTTGAATATTGTTACCGGCAAAGCTGTGAAGAAAGACATACGCGCAGCCATGAGCAATACTTTCGGCTTCGGCGGGCATAATGCGATCGTGATATTTAAGAAGGTGTAATGGTTATTTTCCGGGAGGTGTCAGTTGGTAACAACTGACACCACTTAAAATGCCGGGCACATGGCCCGGCATTTTTTTACTCTCTTTACTGGTTCAAGCGTCCTCGCTTGAACCAGATACTCCAATGTTATATATTGTATCATGCGGCGAACAGCTACATCAGACGATTTATATTTTATCACCCTTACCGTTGTAGACTGGGTACATATTTTTACCCGGCAGATATACAAAGATTATTTGGTTGACAATCTTGCATTCTGTCAGAAGAATAAAGGGCTCGAGATAATCGCTTATGTGATTATGACGAACCATGTGCATCTTATTGCACGGTCGCAAAAGAACCTAAGCGATTGGTTGCGTGATTTTAAGTCATTTACCAGCAAAGGGCTGTACAAGCTTATAGAGTCAAATGAGACAGAGAGCCGTAAGGAATGGATGCTGGAGATATTTAGAAGGCATGGTATAACAAATGACCTGAACAAAGATTTCCAGGTATGGCAAAATGGTAGTTATCCTGTTTGTTTGCCTCTAAACTATGTTTCGATGATAGAGCAGAAGACCAGCTATATTCACAATAATCCCGTGCGCGCAGGCATTGTGCCCGAAGCACATATGTATACTTATAGTAGCGCGAATCCACTAAGTCCGTTAAAAATGAACGGGTAGTTGGTTCAAGCGAGGACGCTTGAACCAGTGGCTATACATTTTTCATAGCAAAAGCCGGCAATGAGCCGGCTTTTTTTCTTGACATGAGGTTCTGACTTAGGTCGTCTTACCGGATAACAAGCCTGGTAGTATGGACAGTATTGTTATCTGATAATTTCAATAAATAAATACCAGAGGCAACGTCGCCGAGCACGATATTCTTTTCGACCTCCCTGTTCGCCACGGGAAGCTCCTCTTTATAGACAGTCTGTCCTATAGTATTGACGAGTTCAATTTGTATCTGTTCGCTCAGAATACTGCTTGCCGTGATTCTAAAGCTGCCGTTGTTGGGGTTGGGGAAAACATTAAAACGGGTATTTGATCCAATCTCAGAAACAGTTGTGGGGAACCCGATAGTGATAGTATCACTTGACGCAGTTTTATTGGTGGCACAGGGGTCATTGGATGTAATTATCACGTTCACTTTATCAAAAGGTTTCAGCGTTATTGCACTCCATGTGGCATAAGTAGCGCCCGCCATATTCACACCGTTTACCTGCCACTGATACGTGGGGGCAGGTCCGCCATTTTTTACGTGTGCGGTAAATGTTACCGCTTTGTGAGGTTGAGGTATCACCGGTACAGACGTGATAGTTGCCGATGGCTTTGTTATGACAGGTAACACCACCATAAAAATGGTGTCTGTGCTCACAGTTGTCGGGTCTGTGCAAACACCGATGCTATACATCGTGCAGTAGATCACGTCACCGGTTTTAAGATTAGCGGTGCTGTATAGTAAGCCGGTTGCTCCCGGGATCGGTGCATAGTTTTTATACCATTGAAATGCAGGCCCGACACCTCCATTGCTGTGAACGGCCACATAGGTAGTTAATGTCCCCTCACATATAGTGTCATTCGGGCTGGCATATCCTCCGATTTTAGGTATTATGTTGACTGTTACCAATACCGAGTCCTTTGCAGATGCACAGCCGTTTACTGATACCTGTAGCTTGTAATAGCCGGCATTGACAAAGGATGCAGGATTGATCGTAGGGTTCTGCAGGTTTGATGTAAAGCCGTTTGGCCCGGCCCAGGAATAAGTGGCGTTAGTAACGGCTGCAGTAGTCAGGTTGAGCGGAGAGCCGTCGCACATAATGCTGTTAGCGTTGGCAACAGGCTTAGCCGGAATGGGGTAAACGACAGCGGCAGAGGTAGCAGGTTGCGAAGTACAGCCATCTTTTGTTGCCGTTAAGGTATAATTACCGCTGTTGACCGGCATCGCGCCAGTGATAGAGGGCGATTGCACAGTTGAGTTAAAACCCGATGGCCCCGACCAACTGAATGTTGAACCGTTTACCGTAGATGTTCCAATGAGACTGAGTGTTCCACCTTCGCAAAAAGGTCCATTGTTAGAAGCGGTAACAACAGGTACAGGTTTTACAATTACAATTGTAGTGTCTGCTGTGGTACATCCGTTTAAACTCGCCGTAACAATATAATCGCCGCTCATAACCAGTGTAGAAGTTGAAACAGCAGGAGATTGCGAAGACGAAGTATAGCTGTTAGGCCCGGTCCACGAATAAGTAACACCTGGAGAAGACGAGGTGCTGCTCAAGGCGAAACCAGCTCCCTCACACACCGGGCCGTTGTTGGAAGCAGTGACCGGGGTTATGGGCTTCACGATTACCTGTGTGGTTGCCGGCTGCGAGCTGCAACCATTGACAGTGGAAGTAACGGTATAAGTACCGGAATTAGCAGGGCCAGCGTTCGCAATGGAAGGCGATTGATTGGTTGATGAAAATGATGGTCCTGACCAGGTGAATGTTGAGTTGCTGACAGTGGAAGTTGCGGTCAAATTCAATGACCCGCCCTGGCAAATAGGTCCGTTGTTACTTGCAGTAGCCCCGGGTATAGCCTGTATTAGCACGGTGGTTGTGTCTTTAGTGCTACATCCGTTTAGCGTTGCTGTAACGATATAGTCTCCGCTTAAACTAACCGTGGAACTTGCAAAGGAGGGATTATGCGATGCAGACGAATAACTGTTAGGACCCGTCCACGAATAAGTGGCACCTGGAGTAGAGGAGGTAGTACTCAAAGTAAAACCAGCGCATTCGCACACGGGACCGCTGTTAGTAGCAGTGATGGGTGTTAAAGGTACCTGGTAGGCTATCGTTATCGTGTCCTTAGCCTCACAACCAAAGTTAAGCGCACTGACGATATAATCGCCGGCGTTTGCTGGGCCAAAATTGAGCACTCCGGGATTTTGAGCGCCGGATGCAAAGCCCGGGCCTGTCCACTGCCAGGTTACCCCACTGGTGGTAGTGCTTGCCGTCAGGAAGAGGGTATTGCCTCCACACACCGGGCTGTTACCACCAGCTACAGGTTTGGCAGGTTTCGATAAACCTATGGTTATGTCTTTGACGCTTGTCGCGACCTTTGAGGGGCTTGAAGCAACGATCCTCAGCCTGTAACCTGTCCCGCCGGAAATACTGGCGGGAACAACACCTTTTAATACCCCGGCACCGGTACCTGTAAGTGTTGCTATTGTTGTCGGGCTGCTAAAGCTGCCTGAAGCATCAGATAATTGTAGTGTAAAAACATTTGTGGGGCCAAAGGCGCTGCCGATAGCAGCGAATGGTACTATGATACTGTCGCCTACGCAAAGGAGGGTATCACTGTAGGAAAAAGCCAGTGTATCGGCCAGCCTGATCACTACAGAGTCAATATAGTAATACGAGGTGGAACCTGGTTTTTGCCTAAGGGTATCATTTGCCCCCATGGTCGACCAGCTTTTGAATCCGCCAACAACGATATTATCATAGGCAGAATCTGCGGTAAAAGTGGCCGTTACACGCACCCAGTTTGCTGTATCTATGATCGGCCCGTAGCTGGAGTAAGATATTTGAGGCGTTACGGGTAACACGTGCGTAGTAGTTACAGTCGTAGGTCCGGAATCGTAGAAATATACGCCGAGGTCGTTACAGCCCAGTGCGGCATTGTTAGCGAGCGATACCGACATAGAGACTTCGTAGGCGCCACCGATAGATAACGGTGGTATCGCGGTAGCAACATACTCTTTCCACATGGCTGTTGAGCTGTAGTTGCTGAATGTATATATACCAACGAAGCCGTCTCCGTGTGCCGGATATTGCCAGCCCAATAATACTACAGGTATCTGGGTGGGATTGCAATTATGAAAATAGTCGGATGTTGCCGAGGTATATTGGCGCCAGCCCGTGCAGTAATTGGTCACTTGGGAAATGCCCGTAGGACAGGTCGTATATTGCTCAAAGCTTCCATTAGGTACAAGATTTTGTGCGTTGCTAGTTACCGTCACTAATAAGAGCAGCAAGACATAGGGTAGCCTCATTGTATAGGTTTTGAGGTTATAAATATATTAAAAATTTATTAATAATCCTAATGAAAAAAGCCGGCTCATTGCCGGCTTTCATTATTAAGTAGCGTATTGTATTAGTTCTTTATCGATGCGATACCCGGTAGCTCTTTACCTTCGAAGAAATCAAGCATGGCGCCGCCTCCTGTAGATACGTAGCTTACTTTTTTATTGTAGCCGAATTTGTTCACTGCTGCCACGCTATCGCCGCCGCCTACCAGGGAGAACGCGCCGTTCTCCGTAGCATCAGCTACGGCATCGGCTACGCATTTGGTACCGTGCTGGAATTTCTCCATTTCAAATACCCCCATAGGGCCGTTCCATAGTATCGTCTTAGAATCTTTGATCACTTTGCAGAAAGTGTCGCAGGCAAGCTGGCCAATGTCCAGTCCCATCCATCCTTCTGGTATATCGTGGTTCTGCGCCGACGAAGTGTTCGCATCGGCAGCAAATTTATCAGCGATGATGCTGTCTGAAGGCAGGTGGATGCACACGCCTTTTTCTTCCGCTTTTTTCAGCAATTCGGTAGCAGTATCCAGCCTGTCTTCTTCGCAAAGCGAGTTGCCAATGTTGCAGCCTTTGGCTTTAAAGAAAGTATAAGCCATACCACCGCCGATGATGATATCTGTAGCGCTATCCAGCAGGTTCTCGATGATCATGATCTTATCGGAAACCTTGGCACCACCGATGATAGCTGTGAACGGTTTTTCTGCTTTGCGCAATACCTGCTCGGCAGCTGTTATCTCGCTTTCCATCAGCAGGCCAAACATTTTGCTGTCGGCATTGAAGAACTGAGCTATAACAGCTGTGGAAGCATGTGCACGGTGAGCCGTACCAAAAGCATCGTTCACATACACATCGCCATATTTCGATAGCTTTTCAGCAAAGTCTTTATCACCCTTCTCTTCTTCTTTGTAGTAGCGCAGGTTTTCCAGCAGCAATACTTGTCCCGGTTGCAGGGCAGCAGCTTTCTGCTGCGCGTCTTCGCCTATGGCATCGTCAGCAAACTGTACTTCGGTATCCAGCAAATTTGCCAGGTGATCGATCACGGGCTTCAGCGTAAAATCAGTCAGCGCCAGGTGGGGTTTCTTCGCCATATCCTTATGCGGGCGGCCGAAGTGGCTCATGAGGATGACGCTGCCACCCTCGTCCATTATCTTTTTTATAGTAGGCAGCGCCGAGGTGATGCGCGTATCATCAGTGATCTTTCCGTCCTTAATGGGAACGTTGAAATCAACACGCACGAGGGCTTTCCTGCCTTTAAAATTATAGTCGTTGAACCTGCTCATAGTAGAGATGATTTAAAAAAAGAAAACGCCACCCGAAGGTAGCGTTTCTGTATTATTCAATGATTATTTAGAGATAAGACCTGCGAAGTATTTCACAGTACGCACGAGCTGAGACACATAGCTCATCTCGTTGTCGTACCAGCTGACTGTTTTTACCAGTTGTGTATCACCTTGTGTAATTACGCGCGTCTGTGTAGCATCGAACAATGAACCGAAGGAAGTGCCGATGATATCGCTCGATACGATCTCATCTTCTGTATAACCGAAGCTTTCGTTAGCAGCAGCCTTCATTGCAGCATTCACTTCTTCGATAGAAGTTTTTTTGTTCAGTACAGTTACCAGCTCAGTCAGCGAACCTGTGATGGTCGGAACGCGTTGAGCGCCGCCATCCAGTTTACCTTTCAGCTCAGGCAGTACTAGGCCGATAGCCTTGGCAGCACCTGTAGAGTTTGGCGTGATGTTAGCTGCTGCAGCACGTGCGCGGCGAAGGTCGCCTTTAGCGTGGGGAGCATCCAGTGTATTCTGGTCGTTGGTGTAAGCGTGGATAGTGGTCATCAGACCTGTAACGATACCGAAGTTGTCGTTCAGGGCTTTTGCCATCGGCGCCAGGCAGTTGGTAGTGCAAGACGCGCAGCTGATGATAGTTTCGCTGCCATCCAGGATATCGTGGTTAACGTTGAAAACTACAGTTTTCATTTCGCCTGTAGCAGGTGCAGAGATAACTACTCGCTTAGCGCCTGCGGTGATGTGTGCTTTTGCTTTATCAGCATCGGTGAAGAAACCTGTACACTCGAGTACAACGTCTACGCCATGCTGTCCCCATGGAATTTGAGCAGGGTCTTTCTGAGCGTATATCTTTATTTGTTTGCCATTTACAGTGATAGCGTCGTCGCTATGCGTTACTTCAACATCAAAACGGCCCTGTGCGCTGTCGTACTTCAGCAGGTGCGCCAGTACGTTTGGCTTTGTCAGGTCGTTGATGGCTACAACTTCAATGCCTTGCATGTTGTAGATCTGGCGGAAAGCCAGGCGGCCAATGCGGCCGAAACCATTAATGGCAACTTTTACTGTACTCATTTTATGGAGTTTAGTTCTGGATTTTTTGAAATGTGCCGCAAAGGTACGGGGTAGGAGGGAAATAGTGAAATGAAAACAACGAAAATATCTAATATGTGTAAAACTATGTTTAATATGTGCATCCACCATTTCTACCTTTGCAGCCTAACCATCACAGATGCAACAGCAAAACACGCCCTCAGTACAGGTTTCGCAGCAATACCGCTGGCTGGAGAACGCACATATATTCCTTTGGCTGATAAAAGACACCTGCTGGGCGCTTGAATTTGAGCCGGGCGGATTGTTTATGATATTGCCAACGGTAACGGTAGCATTTTACCTTACGTGGAAGTCACGGAACGTGAGGGGAGAACTGTTCCACAATATTGCAGTATGCTTCTGGATACTGGCTAACTCGGCATGGATGCTCGGCGAGTTTGTAGAACATGAGGCACGGCCTTATGCCGTAGTACTTTTCCTCTGCGGACTTGGTGTGCTTTTGTTTTACTATATCTTCTATTTCCGCAAAGACAACCGCAAGAATGTAACGCTTGAGTAGCTAGGCTACCAGCTTCAACCCGATGATGGAGGCTATGAGCGTGAAGATGAAAAATACACGCCAGAACTCCGCTGCTTCGTTAAAGAACAGGATGCCTATGATAGCAGTACCCACAGCACCGATGCCCGTCCATACTGCATAGGCGGTACCTATGGGTATGGTTTGGATGGCTTTGTTGAGCAGTATAAAGCTAGCCGTGATGCAGACGAAAAATCCGACGCCCCAATACATGTTCTTAAAGTTGTTGGAGAATTTGAGGCAAGTTGTAAAACCAATTTCAAATAATCCCGCGAGTATGAGTAGGAACCAGGCCATTTTTCAAATTCAAAATTCAAAAGTAAAAATTCAAAAATAGGTGTTTATAAAACAATGCGGTCGCCTTCTTCGGAGACGATTGTTACAGGGAATATTTGTGCCAGCTTATTGGTAGGAACCCACCCGCGTTTTGTTTTGCATACCAGTAGCAGACCGTAGTCATCGCCCATGGCTACAAAATCGTGCAGGACAGGCCCTTTTCTGAAATGCGGAATGTTGTGGCCTTCTTTCAGTTTGAGCGTAAGCTCAGTCACATCTTCTGTTACGAGTCCTATTTCGCTTACTTCAACAATGCAGTCCGAGGAAAATTCTTCTGTTGAATGATAGGGAAGATCGAAACGAGTGATGAACTCTACGATATTGTGATTGTTGTCGAGGAAATAGAACGAC
>CAMPKG010000125.1 GCA_946887085.1 uncultured Sphingobacteriales bacterium | reverse complement strand
GTAATGCACCCGAGAATATATGCGCATTCCTATTTTAACTCTAAAGATGTTCCTGCAATGGGAACATTCATGCTTGCATTGGCGCTTAGCTATTGGGCTTTTTTGAGAAAAAGTCCGCTGTTGTTTTTGCTGGTTGGCCTGGTATGTGGCTATTCGGCAAGTATACGGTTGATGAATATTATCATTCTTGGACCATTATTTTTGCTTTTCCTGTATGATCTGATAGAGGCGATCCGCGCGCGCAAAAATATCTGGCGGGCATTGTTAAATCCTTTGACGGTATTGATCGGAAGTGCTGCGGCTCTGTATGTTTGCTGGCCTACATTATGGGGCGATCCGGTCAATAATATTCTTGAATCATACGCAAGTCTTTCAAAATTCAGGTGGATTGGTAATGTTTGGTTTGCAGGTAGCGAGATCGAGGCAAAACACATTCCATGGAGCTATATACCCACCTGGTTTTTCCTTACCACACCGGAGCTATGGGTGGTGTTCGGCTTTGCAGGAATAATATTATTGCTGGCTGCTTTGATAAATACACCCCGCGCATTTATTGCCGATTTTCATCAGCGGTACTTCCTGTTCTTGTTCATCTGTTTTGTAAGCCCGGTTATTGTCGTCATTAAACTTGAATCAGTTCTGTATGACGACTGGCGGCACCTATATTTTATATATCCGGCGTTTGTATTCCTTGTTCTCTACTGTATGCATTTGCTGCTGCAGAGAAAAAAAATGCGAGTCGCGATCTGGACTGTTTGTGTTATTGAGGTACTTCTTATCGCCAGGTTTATGATACGCGCGCATCCTTTCCAGTCAGTCTATTTTAATTATTTCATATCGCATGAGCAGGACTATCTGCAGAAAAAGTACGAACTGGACTACTGGGGCGCCAGCAATAAAGCAGGCCTGGAATGGGTTTTAGCTCATAGCGGCAGCGACAGCATTCGCATTAATGACAAGTGGATACTGGGTTTCAATCTGCAAGTTCTTGACCCGCAACAGGCAAGGCGTTTTATTTTAACTCCGGAAGGTGAGCCAATGGATTTTTATATAGAAAATTTCAGAACCAAACCTTATAAATATCCGCGGGAGAATAGTGTACACAATATCGACGTGTTAAATAGTACAATCCTGCGAATCACCAAGCTTAGGTAGGTGTTGACAAATCCCGAATTTGCCAAGTAAGAAAATGCTGCGTGAAAAAAACATCAAAACATACCTTCAAGGCAGACATTTATAAAACCGACATCAACTTCGCGGTGGACGTGCCTGTCAGGATCACTGCTGCTCTCGAAGCAATAAAAGGCTATATCAAGGTAAAAGGCAGCATCAATGGCTTTGCATTTCGTACTACGCTGGTGCCGGTAAAGAATGCACCCTACCGGTTGTTTACTAATATACCGATGCTCAAAGGGGCTAAAGCCGGTGTTGGCGATGTGGCAAAGTTTGTGATAGAGCAGGATGTGGAAATATTTGAAGAAGAGTACCCAATTCCACCAGCCCTTGCGAAAAGATTGCGTGAGAAAAAACTCACCAAAGTATTCAACGCATTAAGTATGTCTCGGCGCAAGGAGATATTGCGTTATCTCAGCTTTATTAAGACCGAAGAGACGTTGTTGCGTAATATTGATAAACTGGTTTCCAGGATCGAAAGTAATGAGGGTAATGCCCGTATTCCGTGAGGGTATTTTCGTATAATCCGACATAGCAGAAATGAAAGAGCTGGCGCAAATATCGGAGGCTTGTGGTTTGCACTTCGCTGGTAGCAAAGCAGTAAGCGGGGGCGACATCAACAGGGCTTACGAGATATCGACCACCACGGAAAAGTTCTTTCTGAAATTGAACAATGCCAGGGAGTTCCCCGACATGTTTGCAGCTGAGACCAAAGGACTCCATACGCTGCTCACAAATACCAACTTAAAAGTGCCTCGAGTGATAAAGAACGGAGTGACGGGTGAAACACAATATCTATTGATCGAGTGGCTGGATAAAGGTGTCCCTGTGAAAAGCTTCTGGGAGGATTTTGGAGCAGGTCTGGCGGCAATGCATAAGGAGTCCACCAACTATTTCGGGTTCGATGGCGATAATTATATTGGCTGTCTTCCACAGAAGAATGAAGCCTGTGCTTCATGGCCCGAATTCTATGCAGCACAACGCATATTGCCGCTGGTGAAACAACTATATAACAATGGGAGTTTCAGTCCAAAAGATGTTACCGATACAGAAGCGTTGTGCGCGGTTTTTTCTGACCTTTTCCCTGAGGAACCACCTGCACTTTTGCATGGCGACTTGTGGAGTGGTAATTTTTTGACAACGTCAAACGGTTGTGCAGCCATCTTCGATCCTTCAGTATACTATGGTCATAGGGAAATGGATATAGGCATGAGCCTGCTTTTCGGCGGTTTTGACCGGAAGTTTTATGATGCATATAATTCGGCATACCCGTTGCAAACTGGTTGGGAAGGGCGTGTCCGCCTGGCGCAGTTGTATTCGCTGCTGGTACATGCCGTACTTTTCGGCGGGCACTATATTTCCTCGGCAGCAAACATCATCAGGCAATACAAATAGTACCGGGCATACAACCCGGCACTATTCAAAAACTGGTTTTAACTTATCAATCCTGTTTTGCATCTTTCAGGCTTTTTTTCTTTGCGCGCACACGCTCCAGCTCATCGTTGTAGAAAATACCGCATTGCTTGCAGCAGCTGTGTTGTTTGGCTTCTTTCATTTTACCTACTGCATCAGCATAGCGTTCTTTCGATTCGTGCAATTTGGCTTCGAGCCAGGCGATATACGCCTTGTCAGTGCCCTTTAATTTTCCCAGTCCGGCCAGCAGTTTGGTGGCTTTTGTTTCTTCAGCTACCGCTGTTGAAAACCTGACGTATGCGTAGTAAGCGTTGATATAGGTGTTATCGCTGAGCAAGGCTAGTTCGAAACATTCTCTTGCAGCAGCAAATTGACCCAAATGCTCCCAGTAAACAAGGCCTTTTAAAGTCAACAGGCCCGCATGCTCATCGTCGTGCGACAAGCCGTAGTCAAGTGCTTCGGTCAGCTCGTCGATATTGAAAGGATAAGCTTCCCTGGCTTTTAAGAAATATTTATCTGCAGCTGTCATAGCTGAAATTGTCTTTAAAAATGAATAAATAGATAATAGCGGTACCTGCCCGTTCCAGGCAGGCTGCTAAAAGAGATGGATCGCCGGGCTAATGGACGGGATGCATCAAGGCCTGCCCTTCAAAAAGAATAGGGCGCATCTGCAGCGGATATTTATTGAACTGTAGCATAGCCTTGTGTTTAAGAATTCGTTATTGTGTCGAAAACTTCAAGGTGCAAATACTATGCCGTTTTTTTAAACAGCACCATCCAAATAAATATTTTTTGGAAATACCTAATGCGAATCAATGCTTTATAACGTCGGTGAACCGCGCGCTGCAATTTTGGGTGTTTTCACTGTATGCAAACGTGAAACTGCGTTGTAGTTTTGCAGTGGATAAGAGTTCACACCGTAGGTTTTTTAGGATGCAGCAGGTAGTCACGGGCTGAAAATTTTGCTTGATCACCATTTATAACACATAAAAACAGACACATGAAAAAGACAACTTTCGCCTTAGCGGCGATCACGCTTGCATGCCTGCAAGCCACTGCGCAGCCAACGCAGGAAAAGGATGATCCATCCCTTCTTTATCAAAAGATCAAAAGGCCAACTATGCAAATTCCGCAGGGACCTGACGGCGAGGACGCCAACCGCCGTCAACCTGTTGTCAGGATGCGCAAGATCACCACAGTGCGCGCCCAGCCGGTGCAGAACCTTACTGTCACAATGCCGGATGCTCCGGTGGCCACGTCGACCATGGCCGGCGCAGCAGTTTGCGCGGCACCTGTAGTGGAAGACGCGCTGGAGCCCGTGTTCGCTGCTACTAAGGCGCATATGCCATTATACCTGCCTTATAAGCATGGTTCTGTTGGCATCTGGCAGGGGTTCTATTACAGCTGGGACAATAATGATGATGGTGCCAACGATGCTCACCGCGCCATCGACTATGGTAAATCATCGGTTGCCTCAGGCGAAGACCCTACTTTCGGTGTGTATGCCATCGCTCCGGGTAAAGTAATAGATGTAAAATGGTCGAACGGGGGTGGTAATATTGTTACCGTTGAGCATACTGCTGCTAATGGCTTTAAGTATCGCACTACCTATCTGCACCTGCGCAACGGTTACGATAACGACCGCACAAAAGCAAAAGGTACTTCGGGCAAGTACAGAGATTTTGCGGAGGACGGCAGCACCAGCGAACTATGCTGGGGAACCAACAGCCAGAAGATCGCGGTGAAGAAAAACGACATCGTAAAATCAGGGCAGTTCCTGGCATGGGCCGGTAATACCGGATCCGGCGGCATTGGTGTGATCTTGAATGATGATGGTACGTTGAAGAATCCAGATACACGCTCGTACAACGTGCACCTGCATTTTGAAGTACGCGTGCAGGATACTCGCGCCGGCCACAGCGGTGAATGGGTATTGGTTGATCCTTACGGGGCTTATAATCATGCAAGTGTAGATTGTTATGACCTTGAGGCCACCACACCATACGCACGCCTGTTCGCGCCGTTCTATCCCAACTTCCATAACGTGCCTGTAGACCTGGTGAATAAATTCTGGGGCTACTATACGGGTATGGGCATGGCGCTGCAAACCATCAGCATAGATAAAGACGGAAGCTCGTTGTACGCCGCGGGTTCTTTCCAGCGGTCACTCCCTTCAGCCTGGTATGCACGTTTCTACATGACAAGTGCCACTTACCAGAATTATTTCAATGAATATGATAAAAAGGGATACCGTCCGCGCCAGATATCTGTTGCTAAGGATGGTAGTGGCAACCCGAGGTTTACGGTTATCTGGGAAAAGAAGCCCGCTGGACAAACGGCCTATTCCGTACATAATCGGGACGATGCAAGTTTTGATGCGTTGTGGAACGACTATGTAAAAACACGCAAATGGCACGTACAGGAACACGTGGACTATGTAGTAAACGGCAAACGTTACCATGCCGCCGTATTTGTAAACAAACCCAGCGACAATGGCTTTTACTTGTACTACGGGATGCCGGGAAATGATTTCGACAAAAAGTTCGATGAGTTGTATAAAAATTGGGAGCTGAAAAGTATGCACGTGAACGGCAACTCAGTCGGTGGCGTTTGGCGGCCTAAGAAAAACAATTATGCAGCTTACTATGGCATGACTTCCTCGCAATATCAGGACAAGTTCAATCAGTTTAATGCGGACGGATTGAGATTGATAAAGGTGCAGAACTATAGTGGTAATGATCGATTCACTGCCATTTGGGGCAAGTAATTCAAAGACACCCGGTCACACACAGCAACCAAAAAGCCCCCGCTGAGCGGGGGCTTTTACATGTTTCACTCACTTACCTAGTCGTCTACTTTTACTTCACGTTCACCTGTCTCACCGTCAATTTCAATTTTCACATTTCCTTTCTTGATCGTCACATCTCCATCCTTTTCTACTTCTTTCTTGTAGTCATCGCCGCGCTTCACCTTATAGCTGCCTTTTTTACCTGTTTCTACTTTGTTATCATCACCCCATTTCTCTTTATACTCATCGCCATCCACCTTTACCTTATAGTCATCGCCAAACTTTTCCTTCAGATCGCCATCCGAATCGATTTTCAGCTTATAAGCGTCACCATATTTTTCTTCATACTCACCACCGTCTTCTATCTTACGCTTAAAATCTTCATCACCTGCCCACACATACAAGCCGTCATCAAAACGTATTACCTCGTCATTAACTATTGTTCCCGATGGCCCATAGATAGTGTCATTGCTGCTTGTATTTACATACAGGCGAACGGGCTCACCTGTTTCTGCATTCACCATTTCTCCTGTATTTTCATCGCGTTCCAGCACTACTTCGTCGCCGGTGACCAAGTCCAGGTAGCGTGCTTTCGCCGGCTGGCAGGCCATATATATAATTGATGAAACTACTGTCGCAAATATGATCACTATACCTTTCATAACATCTTTTTTTGCCTTCAGTGTACTGTATAAAAAGATGATGCCACTGAGAATATCAATAGGTTATAAATTATAAACTCCTGCTGATAGTTGGGCAAGAGTACAAGTTGCGGTTTTGAATATCTTTAACACATAATTGTATATCAATGAAAATATCTTTTCATGGGGCCGCACGCACTGTTACCGGCTCGAAACATTTGATACGTCTCAACAATGGGAAAAAAATACTGCTGGATTGTGGCATGTTCCAGGGTATGGGTAGGGATACTGATAAGTTTAACCGTGACTGGGGATTTGAGCCAAGCGAAGTTGACCACGTGATATTGTCCCACGCACACATCGATCATTCAGGGCTCTTACCAAAGCTGGTGAAGGACGGTTACAATGGAAAAATATACTGTACGCCAGCCACTGCAAGTCTTGCGAAGCTGTTGCTGATAGACTCGGCCCGGATACAGGAAGCCGATGTTCGTTATACCAATAAACAACGTCAAAAAGAGAACCGTCCGCTGGTTGAGCCATTGTATACAGAAGCGGATGCAGCGCTTGTTTTTTCATTGTTCGAAACAATACCATACGATGAACATTTTAAAATTGAAGAAGGCATTGAACTGCTGTTTACCGATGCAGGACATATATTGGGCAGCGCTGCAGTAAACCTCAGCATCAGCGAGAAAGGCAGGGAGCCTGTCGGTATCACTTTTAGCGGTGATATCGGCCGCTACCGGGACATGATACTCAGATCACCGGCTGAGTTCCCGCAGGCGGATTATATAATTATGGAATCGACCTATGGCGACAGGTTGCATGAGCTGGCAACGGTAGCAGTAGATACATTGCTGGAGCATATACAGAGCACTTGTTTCGAGAAGAAAGGAAAGCTGATAATACCTGCTTTCAGTCTTGGTCGTACCCAGGAGATATTATTTATGCTCAACAGGCTGGAGCTGGAACGTAGACTTCCAAAATTGAGTTATTTCGTGGACAGTCCGCTTTCAATAAAAATAACAGAGGCAGTAAAGCATTACCCGGATCATTTCAATGCACACACCCGTAAACTGCTTTTGAAAGAGGAGGATGTGTTTGCATTCCAGGGGTTGAAGTTCATCCAGGATGTAGAAGATTCTATCGCTTTGAACGATAGTTCTCAACCCTGTGTTATCATTTCGTCGTCGGGAATGGCGGAAGCGGGTAGGGTGAAGCACCATATTGCTCACAACGTCAGCGATGCAAAGAACACCATATTATTTACCGGTTACTGTGAACCTGCCTCTCTTGGTGGCAGGTTGAAATTACAGCCGGACGAAGTACGCATCTTCGGCAGGTTATTGCCCGTACGCGCCGGAATTGCGGAAATAGCCAGCCTTAGCGCACACGGCGACTATGAAGACATGTCGCAATGGCTGGGTTGCCAGTTGCCGCGCGAAGTACGGAAAGTTTTTCTTGTGCACGGGGAATATGAAACGCAACTCAACTTCCGCAACCGGTTGGTGAAAAAAGGATTCCTGGATGTGGAGATACCGAACCAACACCAGGAGATAGGACTGGGTTAGTGTTAGACACCTGCCAAAGCATTCCTGTTTGCGAAATTGCGAATATGACCCGCCATTTCTTTTGATGCTTCGACCTGGGGGAAGTGCCCTGAGGCGGGCAGTTCTTTTACCGCATAGGAAGGGAACTCTTCACGCCAACGTGCAAGGTGATTGCCGGGGGTGAAGAATTTATCCTTCATGCCCCAGGTGATCTCGCCGGGTATTGCTGTTTGCTTGAGTTTATCTTGTATCTCGTCAAACCATGGGCCTGAGTTGTACATTTCCAGCATCAGTTGGTAGTTGGCATAACGTTCTTCCGGCGTGCGGTGCACCCGCATGAAAAGATCCTTTGCTGAGTTGAACACCGTCTTGTCTGCGAAACCGTTTCTAGCCATAAATTTTACTGAAAAGCCGTAGTGCAGGTATAGCCATTTACCCAGCATTCCCTGCATCATCTTTAATGTTCTTCCTTCTTTGGTTTGTTGCAGGTTCCATAACCAGGTATTACTAATGCTCAATGATGCGAAAAGTTCGGGCTGCTGCACTAAAGCACCTATCCCGATCGGGCCACCGTAATCGTGCACCACGAGGTGTATGTTTTTTAACCCAAGGTTCTTTATAAATTCAAGTAAGCGTGCCGAGTGCGCCCGCGGACTCAGGTCGGCATTGCGGTCCTTATTAGAGAAACCAAACCCCAGGTGATCGGGAATGATACAACGATGCGTTGCTGATAATTCCTTTACCAGGTCTGCATAGATCATAGACCACTCAGGTATCCCATGAACGATAAGTATAGTGTCACCCTTGCCTTCGTCGAAATAGTGGAGACGATGCCCGGCGACGCTTATAAACTTAGAGTTGAGAGGCAACTTAGTTGTTGATGGCTTGCTCATATTCTTTGGCTTTTTTGATCAGGAATTTTTCAAATTTTTCGAGTGGGTACACTTCCGGGTGGGTAAGGTAGAGAGCGGTGATACCATCAACCAGGCTGAAGATCGCCCATGCGTGCATTTCCGCATCTTTATGGCCCGATTTTGACAGCTTAGCCGCTATTGGCTTTATCACTTGCTGAACGGGATCAGCAGCAAGTCCCAGTGAATTCATCAACGAAGCGTTTTGCCGCACGCTGTGCAATACCATCCATAGTTTTGCATGTTCTTTCATATGTGCCGTGCAACGCTTAATGTGTTCAGTAAATGCCTCAGCAAAGCTGAGCTCTTTATCGAGATAGGGTTTCAGTGTGTATTGCACCTGTTGCATACCCAGCATCAGCAGATGCAGCAATAAGTCATTCTTATTTTTAAAATGGCGATAAAGCAGTCCCTGGGCTACACCGGCGGCTTCAGCCAGTTTTTGGATGCTGGTGTTCTCATAGCCTTCTTCAGCGAAAAGTTTTATTGCAGTATTTATGATCGTTTCCTTTTTGGTCATTTGTGAGTGAATGTTCATTCACAAAATTAGTTATACTTCCTGAAAGCTCCAAAAGGAATTTTTACCGGGCGTAAAAAAGCCCTGCTTTTGCAGGGCTGTATAAAGT
>CAMPKG010000124.1 GCA_946887085.1 uncultured Sphingobacteriales bacterium | reverse complement strand
GTTCAATATATACTGGGTTTACGGTATTATATTTTTATTATTAATTGGCTTGCAATTCTTTAGCGGCAGCATGGGCAGCAGCGTAAAGGATGTGAGCTTCCAGGAATTCAAGGCACAGTACCTCGACAGGGGCATAGTGGAAAAGCTGGTGGTGGTCAACAACAGTGAAGTTGAGGTCTACACCAAAACCACAACTCCCGCAGAACCTGAAAGCAAAAGCCCTTTCTCCAAATCATCTTCAAAAGAGCCCGCTACCAAATTCCGTATCGGATCGATAGAATCGTTTGAGAACAACCTGCGCGATGCACAGGCCGATGTGCCTATGAACGAGCGCGTGCCTGTTATCTACGAGCCACGCGGCAGCCTGCTGAACGATGTGCTCAATTCATTCCTCTTGCCAGCCATCCTGCTGGTAGCTGTATGGTTCCTGATGATGAGGAAGATAGGCGGCGGCACCGGCGGTGCAGGTGGTGCGGGTGGTATCTTCAACATCGGCAAATCGAAAGCACAGCTGTTTGAAAAAGGCACGCGTGTGAACATCACGTTCAACGACGTAGCCGGCCTCGACGAAGCCAAGGTGGAGGTGATGGAAATAGTAGACTTCCTGAAGAATCCGAAAAAATATACTGCGCTTGGTGGTAAGATCCCTAAGGGCGCATTGCTTGTGGGCCCTCCGGGTACAGGTAAGACCCTGCTGGCGAAAGCCGTTGCAGGTGAGGCACAAGTACCTTTCTTCTCTATGTCCGGTTCCGATTTCGTGGAGCTGTTCGTAGGTGTGGGTGCCAGCCGTGTGCGCGACCTGTTCAAGCAGGCACGCGAGAAAGCACCGTGTATCGTGTTCATCGACGAGATAGATGCCATAGGCCGTGCGCGTGGCAAGAACGTGGTAATGAGTAACGACGAGCGCGAGAATACGCTCAACCAGCTGCTTGTGGAAATGGATGGTTTCAGCGGCGATACAGGCATCATTGTACTGGCGGCTACCAACAGGCCCGATGTACTGGATACAGCCCTGCTGCGCCCCGGCCGTTTCGACCGCCAGATATCCATCGACATACCGGATGTAAAAGGCCGTGAGAAGATATTTGAAGTGCACCTGAAGCCGATCAAGAAATCTGCAAATCTCGATATCAACAAACTGGCTACGCAGACACCGGGTTTTGCAGGCGCGGATATCGCCAACATTTGTAACGAAGCTGCGCTGATAGCTGCCCGCCAGGGTAAGACCGAGGTGGATATGCAGGATTTCAACGATGCTATCGACCGTGTGATAGGTGGCCTGGAGAAAAAGAACAAGATCATATCTCCGGAGGAGAAAAAAGTGATCGCATTCCACGAGGCCGGCCACGCAGTATGCGGCTGGTTCCTGGAGCATGCGCATCCGTTGGTGAAGGTATCTATCGTTCCGCGTGGTGTGGCTGCACTGGGTTACGCGCAATACCTGCCCAAAGAACAATACCTGTACACTACTGAGCAAATGCACGACCAGATGGTGGCGCTGTTTGGTGGCCGTGCTGCTGAGGATATCATCTTCGGACAAATATCTACCGGCGCGCAAAACGACCTGGAGCGCATCACGAAGATGGCTTACAGCATGATATCGATCTACGGTATGAATGCCAAGGTGGGCAACATATCTTACTACGATGGTCAGCAGGAGTATGCCGCTACCAAGCCGTATTCTGAAGAAACTGCCAAGATCATCGACGAAGAAGTTCGCGCCCTGATACTGGGCCAGTACGAGCGTACCAAGGAGTTGCTGAGCAAACACAAGCATCACCTGCATGCCCTCGCCGAGGAACTGCTGAGAAAAGAAGTGCTTTTCAAAGACGACCTCGAGCGCCTGATAGGCAAACGCCCCTTCGAGGATATGACCCCGAACGAAGGCATACCACCTGTAACAGGTACTGTAGGTTCTGACTACAACTCTTAATCGAAGACTTAAAATAGAAAAGCGGCGGGTTTACACCCCGCCGCTTTTTTTTATCGTGTCACTCTGTTCTAACTTTGAGCAGCTATGGATATACGCATACTCATCACGCTGATGATATTTATGTTCTTCTTTATCGGCAGCGTGATCCTCATATCGCTGGGCGCTTTGCGTAAGAACCGCAAACAGCTTTATAGAGGACTCATACTGCTGGCCCTATGCATCATCTTTCTTTTTGTAGCAAAGAATATTGGTGGGTTGTATTGATCGTACATACAACTACCAGCTCCTGTTTGCCTTCGCTAACATTTGTTCTATCTCATCGTCCATGGTATCGAGCCTGAATGTGCGGAACAAGCGGTCACTGCCAAGATGAAAACTCATAGCTTTTACGCCTTGTTTTTCAAACACCACTTTAAATGCCCTGATGTCATTAGGGTCGCTCGGGACTTTTCCCATGTATTCGTAAGACAATATCTTACCGTATTTATCCAGGGTATTATGATCCCTTTGCGCCCATCGCCAAAAACACTCACGGCCCGGCCTTTCATAAAACAACAGGCACACCCCGTTCACATCATTGTTGTTATAAAACCGCACGAACTGTTCCATCGTGCGATTGTAGTCTCTTTTGCTTTGCGAAAATGTCGCCAGTGGCAACGCCAGTAAAAAGATAAGCAGGAATTTCATAACCGGGTTTTGTATAAAGTTAATATTTCAAGATCGTTATAAGAATGCGGCTCATGTACGGGCTACCAGCTCCTGTTTGCCTTTGCCAGCATAGCATCTATATCATCGCTGCTGGTGTTAAAACGAAAGGTCCGGAACAACCTGTCTTCAGCGATCTCGAACGCCATTGCTTTGACACCCATTTTTTCGAAAACCACCTTGAATACACGAATATTGGTAAGTCCGGGTTCTTCCTTTCCCAGGTATTCATAAGAAAGGATCTTACCATACTTATCCAGGGCATTTGATCTTTGCTCAACCATTCGCCAGAAGCATCCATATTCAGGTGTATTCTGAAATAACTTACACACCTCGTTCACATCATCGTTGTTGTAAAACCTCACGAATTGTTCCATCGTGCGATTGTAGTCTCTTTTGCTTTGCGCAAAACTCGCCAGTGGCAATGCCAGTAAAAAAATGAGCAGGAATTTCATATACCGGGTTTTGCATAAATATACATAATTATAATAGCTAATCAATCGGTCCACGACTTGGCAAGTCCTCAAAGGCTTGCCAAGTCTTACCCACCCTTTCAAATTTTTAATTTTTAGTTTTAAACTAATAATAGTATCTTTGCTATAATAAAAACCAGCACCATGAACACGAACCAGCACAGATTCGTTTGCGAAATGCTGCGTCACGGCGATAAAAAGAAAGCCTATCGCGCAGCCTACGACCCCACCAATCAAAACGAACGTTCCATTGAATCAGCCGCCAACAGGCTGATGAAAAACCAGGAAGTGGCCGATGCCATTGAAGAAGCCGAAAACCGCATGTATGCCGAGGCTGAGCAGGAACTAAGAGAGCGCTATGTATCCCAACTACTTTCGGTACAGCGCAAGCGCGAGCTGCTGGCGCAAATAGCGGAAGGCAATTGGATAGAGCAACCACCACCCGATCATATCACCGACCATCCCATAGCGGTAATGGTGCCCACACTAAAAGACCGCCTGAAAGCCATAGATATGGACAACCGTATGGACGGCAGCTACCGGGTAATGCCCCCTTCCCCGGAAGCTCCGGCGGCCGAAGAAAACAAGGATGAAGCAAACCCGCCGGGAAACACTGAACGCAACAAAACGCAACCTGCAAATAATTCCCCGGCAGGCGCGGTGTATATAGCCGTAAAAGGTAACAGGATAGAAAAGCCGCAAATAACACCGAAGGTTGTTCCACCCCATCCATTCTTAAATAAGGCAGTAGATGCTAACGGATACAACAAAACGCAACAACCTCCCGGATGGATGCGAACGGTGCAGCTGTGAACACTGAATCCTTATATTTGAATAACAATTGAAAACACGAATGATCATTCTCCGATATGTGCTGGCTATCCTGTCGCTTGGCGCTTTTTCCTGTTCATCATGGGCGCAGTCTAACCTGAAACTCAAAGAAAGGCCGTTTGTACTCGGTTCTGTAAATGAACTGTACTCGACGATACTTCACGAGAAACGCACACTCAACATTTACCTGCCTGAAGGATATGGTTTGAACGATACCGTACGCTATCCCGTAATTTACTTGCTCGATGGTTCCGCTAACGAGGATTTTGTTCATATCGTGGGATTAGTGCAATTCTTCAACATGATGGAAATGATGCCGAAGTCCATCGTAGTAGGCATATCAAATGTGGACAGGAAACGCGATTTCACATTTCCCACCACTATTAAAGAAGACCGGGAGAAATACCCGACCACCGGCGGATCGAAAAGCTTTATCCGCTTTATCGAAAAAGAACTGCAGCCATTCATCAAAAGATATTACAGGGCTAACGCAAACAACACGATCATCGGCCAGTCGCTGGGCGGGCTGGTAGCTACGGAGATATTGTTCAAAAAACCTTCGCTGTTCAATACTTATATCATCGTCAGCCCCAGCCTCTGGTGGGATAAAGAATCGCTGCTGGATGTAAAACGCTCTGAAAATATTTTGCCGAAAACACGTGTATTTGTGACGGTGGGTAAAGAAGGCGATATGATGGAGAACGATGCAAAAACACTGGTGGAACTATTGAAGAAAGACAATGAGCTGACCACGGAGTTTCACTACATGCCGGACGAGGATCATGCAACCATCCTGCATCATGCTGTGTACGACGCATTCAATTATCTCTATTGATATTTAGTTCTGCGTAGTGATGCCCAGTTCTGCCGCTTTCTCCATCATGTATTGATAAGCTGCGTCGTAGTCATTGGGAATGATGCCATCAAGAATGGCTTCGCGCACAGCAGTCTTCAACACACCCACATTCCTTGATGGCGGCAGGTTGAAGATCTCCATGATCTGCTCGCCGCTGATAGGAGGTTGCCAGTTTCGGATGCGGTCTTTTTCTTCCACCACTTTGAGACGTTCTTTTACCAGCTCAAAGTTCTCGAGGAAACGTTTCACCTTCTGGCGGTTCTTGGAGGTGATGTCGCTTTCGCAAAGTACCATCAGGTCCTCCAGGTCGTCACCGGCATCAAACAGCAGGCGGCGCATGGCGGAGTCGGTGATGTCTTCTTTGCTGAGGCTGATGGGGCGCAGATGCAGTGCAACCAGTTTGGCCACATACTTCATCTTCTCGTTCAGCGGCAGGCGCAGCTGTTTGAAGATGCGGGGAACCATTTTTTCGCCCACTGCATCATGGCCGTGGAAGGTCCAGCCGTGGCCTGCTTCAAAACGTTTGGTAACCGGTTTGGCTATATCATGCAGCAGGGCGGCCCAGCGCAGCCAGATATCGGTGCTGCGTACTGCAACATTGTCCAGCACCTGCAGCGTGTGATAAAAATTGTCTTTATGTCCTTTGCCCTCTACTATCTCTACCCCTGCCAGCTCCACTACCTGCGGAAAGAACCTGTGCAGCAGCCCTGCCTTGTACAACAGGTCGAGCCCGGTGGAGGGCTTCGGCGTCATCATGATCTTGTTCAGCTCGTCGGTAATGCGCTCCTGCGATATGATCTTTATCCGGTCGGCATTGCGGCAGATGGCCTCGAAGGTCTCGGGATAGATGGTAAAGCCAAGCTGGTTGGCAAAGCGGATACCCCGCATCATGCGCAGGGGATCGTCGGAGAAGGTGATATCGGGATCAAGTGGAGTACGGATGATCTTAGCCTCTATATCGGCTATGCCACCGAAGGGATCGATCAGCTTACCGAAATCGTCTTTGTTCAAGCTGATGGCCAGGGCATTGACGGTGAAATCGCGGCGTTTCTGGTCGTCTTCGAGGCTGCCTTTTTCAACGGCGGGTTTGCGGGAGTCCTGGCTATAAGATTCCTTCCGGGCACCGACGAACTCCACATCAAAACCACCCACTTTGAACTGGGCTGTACCGAAGGTCTTAAAAAAACTGACCGTAGGCTTCTTGGGGAAGGTATTGGCAGTTGCATGCGCCAGCTCTATGCCATCGCCATCGCAAACTATGTCTATGTCCTTGCAGGGGCGGCCCAATATCTTGTCGCGTACAAAGCCACCAATCAGGTAGCCGCGCATGCCAAGGTTTTCAGCGGCCTTTGCTATCCGTTCAAATAATTTAAGCTCTTGGGGTGTACAGCTGATCTCCATACGCGCGCAAAGCTACGAACCGGAGGCGGGAATCAGGAGCGCAATATTTCGAGGCTGCCATCTTCGTTGATGCGCACCAGGCGGGACGGAGGGCGGGATGAGGTGTCTGGCTGGCGGTGTTTGACGATATAGTCAACACTTTGTCGGATGTCGTTACTCACCGCGCTGAAGTTATCCGGAGAAGGCGCCCCACTCAGGTTGGCCGAAGTAGACACCAGCGGTTTGCGGAAGCGTTTGATGAGCGCTTTGCAGAAGGGATCGCCGGTAACGCGGATGGCTATGCTGCCACTCTCGTGCACTGCATTTTCAGGAAAGCCCAGCGCCGACTCGTAAATCACCGTAGTGGGCCGGTCGAAGCTTTCGACAATATCAATAATATCCGGGTGCGGGGCGGCCACATATTGCAATATATCCCTGGCATCCGCCAGGAGTACGATGAGGCTTTTTTCTTTGGGTCGGTGTTTTATGGCAAAAACCTTCTCTATCGCGTTCTCGTCAAGTGCGTCACAGCCAATGCCCCAGATGGTGTCCGTGGGATAAAGTATCGTCCCGCCATTGTTTAACGTCTTAATGCAATTCCTTATATCTTCTTCTAAAACTATCATTAAAACTGGTCGTTTTATGTGCCGATTGCAAAATAAAAAATATATTTTTGGCAACTGCTTAACAAACGCTATTGCGCTTTGTAACGGTCTAATGTTTTAAATTTGTATCCATCAATCTTTTAAAAGTCAGATAAATATGAAAAAACTTATCCTCGCCTTAAGCCTTGTGGTACTTGGAACCGGTGTCAGCTTTGCGCAAGCAACAAAAGCGACCAAAGCTAAACCAGCTAAAGCTACTGAAGTAAAACCTGTAGCAGCGACAGTGGTACCAAACAACATGACAGGCCATGAAGGTCACAACCACGGCCCTAATGAAGCACATACAACTCCGGCAAGCAAACCTGCGGCGCCAGCCACTAATCCAAACCTGAGTATTTCAGATATGGCCTTCGACAACGAAGCGCATGATTTCGGTACCATACCTGAGGGCCCTGCCGCAGAACACGAGTTTAAGTTTGTAAATAAAGGTAAAGAGCCGATCATCCTGCAGCAGGTGAGCGCATCGTGCGGCTGTACTACCCCTTCCTATTCAAAAGAGCCGGTGCTTCCGGGTAAAACAGGTACTGTGAAAGCTTCATATGCTACACAGGGCCGTCCTGATGGCTTTACCAAGTCTATCACGGTTATATCTAACGCCGGTACAAAAGTACTGACCATCAAAGGAACCGTAGAAAAAGCGCCTGAGTCATCAGTTCCGCAAAATTCTTCGATGATCAAAATGAACTAAGTAACCCGATAAACTATTAATACAAGAAGAGACATGAAACAGTTATTTGTTACGTTGATGATCCTGGCTGTAACCACTCTCGGCCTGCAGGCACAGGAAAAGAAGAATGGCCCGATGTTCAAATTCAAGACTGAAACACACGATTTCGGTACTTTGAAAGAAGGCCCTAATGCTGACTATTTTTTCGAGTTTACCAACGTAGGTAACGCTCCGCTGATCATCCAGAATGCATCTGCATCTTGCGGCTGCACTACTCCTGAGTGGCCTAAAGAGCCGATCCTGCCCGGTAAAAAAGGCAAGATAAAAGTGTCTTATGCTACACAAGGCAGGGTATCTCCTTTCACTAAAGAGGTATATATCCAGTCGAACGCAGTGAATAACAACATGGGCGAGCGCTATGAGCTGCACATTAAAGGCACTGTAGTAGCCGCTGAAGACCCTGCTGCTAAAAAAGCTAAGGGTCAGGCAAAAAACTAGTTTACAATTTCTGACTTTGATAGATAGTCCCGCCCGCAAGGCGGGACTATTTTTTTATTGCTTAGGTATTTAAATCCGGCATTCGCGTAATTTTGCGCCCATGCCGGTAATTTCCCATCGCGGTGCATTAATGCCGCCTTCGCCCATACGCAAGCTGGTGCCTTATGCCGAAGCTGCCAAGAAAAGAGGAACCAAAGTATTCCACCTGAACATCGGCCAACCCGATATCGAAACGCCTGCGGCCATCCTGGATGCGGTGCGCAACACGGATATCAAGGTGCTGGAGTACAGCCACAGTGCCGGTTTCGAGAGCTACAGGAAGAAGCTGGTGCAGTACTATGGTAAGAACGGTATAGATGTGAACCACAACCAGATCATCGTAACCACAGGTGGCTCTGAAGCTATTCTTTTCGCCATCATGAGCTGCCTTGATCCGGGCGATGAGATCATTATACCTGAACCTTTTTACGCCAACTATAATGGCTTCTCTACTAGTGCCGGCGTTAAGATAGTGCCTATACCATCTGGTATAGAAAATGGTTTTGCTTTGCCGTCGATAGATGCTTTTGAGAAAGCAGTGACCACGCGCACCAAAGCCATCATGATCTGCAACCCCAACAATCCTACAGGCTATTTGTATAGCGCAGAAGAGCTGGAGGTATTAAAGCAGATATGCCTGAAGCACGACCTGTTCCTGTTCAGCGATGAGGCATACCGTGAATTTTGCTACGATGGCAGGAAGCATATCTCTGCGCTGTCACTTGATGGCCTGGAAGACCATGCCATACTGATGGATACCATCTCTAAACGCTATAGTGCCTGCGGTGGCCGTATAGGTGCTTTCATCACCCGCAACCAGCAGGTGCTGGATGCTGCTATGAAGTTTGCACAGGCAAGGCTGAGCCCCCCTTCTTTTGCACAGATACTCGGCGAAGCTGCGGTAGACCTGCCGGATAATTATTTCGACGAAGTACATGCAGAATATACCTCGCGTCGCAACCTGCTGGTAAAACGATTGGAAGCGATGCCGGGCGTTAAGTGCCCGCTGCCCGGCGGTGCATTCTATGCTATGGCTCAACTGCCGGTAGCAGACAGCGAAAAATTCTGCCAGTGGCTGCTTGAAGAATTCTCGCATAATGG
>CAMPKG010000123.1 GCA_946887085.1 uncultured Sphingobacteriales bacterium | reverse complement strand
GGCCCAACAGCTAGCGGCTTTAAAATACAATCTGATACTCACTGCCCGCAGTGAAGATAAATTGACAGTCATGCAGCAGGAATTATCCTCCAAATATGGAATTGTCGTGCATTATATAGCCAAAGACCTGAGCAAAAAAGAAGAAGCTGCTCAGCTATTTAATGAAATCCGATCGGCAAATTATCAGGTATCTCATTTGGTTAATAATGCAGGATTTGGCGACTATGGCAGTTTTCTGGAAACCTCGCTGGAAAAAGAGTTGAATATGATTGATCTCAACATCGATAGTCTGGTTATCCTTACCAAGTTGTTTGCAAAAGATATGGCAGCACGAAAATCTGGCAGAATCATGAACGTGTCTTCAGTGATGGCATATTTGCCTTTCCCTTACCAGTCGGTGTATTCAGCTACCAAGTCTTTTGTCTTAGCTTTTTCGCAAACCCTTGCTGCTGAACTGGAAGGAACTGGCGTAGTGGTTACCATGCTTGCCCCTGGGGTTACAGAAACAGCATTTATGTCATCGGAAATGCGGGAAACCAATCTTTTGAAATCTAACAAGCCCACCCCCGTAAAAACAGTGGCTACTGAAGGAGTGAAGCTTCTGCTATATGGAAAAGGAAAGAAAATTGTAGGCGTCCAAAATCGGTTTAATTCCATTTTAGCAGGAATACTACCTGACTCGGTGATGATGAAAATTAAGATGAAGTTGGCAAGTGCCAAGTGAAACATGGAATTTGGCAAAAATACAGTTCGCCAAGTGCAGTTCGTTACATGCAACTTTAAGGAACGACACAAATCTAAAAGCAAATGACTGAAACAAAAAAAATATCAAGACGAGAACTAGTAAAACAAGGGGGGCTTGCTATGTCAGTTTTAGCTTTACCTTTTCCATTAACAGCATTTTCAAATTTTAACGAAATGACAGACAATAAAAATTTTGACGTAATCATAATTGGCGGAAGCTATGCAGGACTTTCGGCAGCAATGTCTTTGGGACGAGCATTAAGAAACGTTCTAATCATCGACAGCGGTCTGCCCTGTAACCGACAAACACCTCATTCACATAACTTCATTACGCAAGACGGGGAAAAACCAAACGTTATTGCGGAAAAAGCAAAAAAAGAAGTGTTGAAATATGACACAGTAAAATTCTTAACTGACCTTGCCATTAATGGAACGAAAACCGATAAAGGTTTTGAGATTTCAACTCAGTCAGGAAAAATATTTTCAGCTAAAAAACTCGTTTTTGCAACAGGCTTAAAAGACACAATGCTAAAGATTAAGGGATTTTCTGAATGCTGGGGGATCACCGTAATTCATTGTCCCTATTGCCATGGATATGAAGTAAAGAATCAAAAGACAGGGATTTTGGCAAATGGATATGGTGCATTTCATTTGGCTAGACTCATTCGTAACTGGACAAAGGATTTAACCATATTTACAAATGGAAAATCGGAATTGACACAAGAGCAAACCGTTGAAATCAAAAGACACAATATTTCAATAGTTGAAAAGGAAATCACCTCATTGAAACACAAAAACGGAGTAGTTGAAGCAATAATTTTTTCAGACAATTCAAGTTTTGAATTAAAAGCTATCTATTCAAGACCTCCCTTTGAACAACACTGTAAAATCCCCGAATTATTGGGTTGTGAATTGACAGAACAGGGACTTATCAAAGTAGATGGATTTCAGAAAACAACGGTGGATAATATATTCGCTTGTGGCGACAGTACCAATCCTATTCGTGCTGTATCATATGCCGTATCGACAGGGAATAATACAGGAGTGTTTTTAAATAACGCAATGACAGAAGAGGAATTTTTAAAATGATAATAAAAGCTGCATATAACATGCAGTTTGGCGTTATGGCCACGTTGTGAAGGGTGTACATCCAACAATTTAATGCTTCAGTCCTCGCCGGATCTCCTGTATAGGCACCCGGCGATATCAAGGCCATGCTGTGGGTCCTGTTCCAAAGACCAGGCAGAGACAGAAAATCTCGTTAATTTGCAAGTTGTACACTCTCAATATCAGGTTGGTTCGAGTCCCATAAGGCCATCTCTATTGATTATCGAAGCACTGTCAGAGAAAGACCTTATATCTTTAATCTGAAAATGGCACGCCTTTTGATTTTTTAGACCTATAGCGACTTTGCCTTAATATATTAGCAAACAATGAACAGACTGTTAGTTACTTTAAGTTTTCTATTTATCGCATGTTGCTGTTTCGGACAACGCAAAGTATCAGAAGCTAAAAAGTCTGGATGTTGTGCCAGCAAATACCCCAGGGCACAATGGGATAGTCTTAATGTCAATAAATTGGGTATTGAATACCAAAGGCTGAAACGCAAAAATTGCGAAGCTTGTAATTCATGGTTGAGTGATTATGGAAGTGTTATGCAAGTGTTGGGAAACAAATTGAATGGCGAAACGGAACAACAGGTAATTAAAATAATGGGAAAACCGGATGCCACGAAGGATGGAAATTACATTTATTTTTGGCGCGACTGGCACGACTATCTATATTTTAGTTTCCCTCAAGACAAGGCAATATCGCAATGGTATTATGCACTCGAATAGTATTTAATTATAGTCAACGTCCGTCCAGTTCGACAGTTACATTTTGTCGTTCACGATCTGAAAATAAAAGTCCAGTAATAATCAATAACTCACGCAACCAATAACCGTAAATCTTCAGTAATCCGGTTCGACATCAGTCCAATCCGGATCACTCAAAATGAATGCCGCTACCATCGCGGCTTTCATTGTTATATCCTTATTGGATGTCGAACTAATTAAGGTTTTATTTGCCCCCCGCTGTCCTTAGCTTGCAACTAACGGCTGTCAGCTCCCTGCTACATCCGGCAAAAAATGGCATAGTTCTTGCCAATATTCTCCGTTCTCGCCGGGTATTCTGATAGGGACCGGCGACATCAAGGCCATGCTGCCGGGTCCTGATCCAGAGACCCGGTAGAGACGAGGAAAAATATGATAAAGCTTGTGGCTATGCACCGGAAGTAAGTCCTTGTTTTCGCTCATTGGTGATAGTTTAGCCTCGTTTACCAGGACGGCTGATAATAACACAAATATACGAAAATGATGTGGAAGGGCGAAATTCATGCGAGCGTGGACCTCACCCGGCTCGTTCCTCGCCACCCTCTCCTGTCTTTAGGAGAGGGTAAGAGCGAATAAGAAAAGGGATTATTATCAGAGTGTTTTTCTCCCTCTCCTGTTTTTAGGAGAGGGACGTCCGATTTATAGTCGGACTGGGTGAGGTTAATGAACTGCGAGCGCCGACATCTTAGTCACATCGTTGTTGGTGAAGAACACCAACAACAGCGGAAAACAGGAGTGTACTACAGCCGTCTTACTTTTACGGCACTAGGGCCTTTGGGCGAATCTTCGATTTCGAAAGATACTTTGTCTCCTTCTCGTACATTGTCCATAAGGTCCGATGAATGAACAAATACATCCTTACCCCCGTTTGACGGCGTAATGAAGCCGAAACCTTTTGATTCATTAAAAAACTTAATAGTTCCTTCTGGCATGGTAAAATATTTACTGGATTCGAAATTACGCCATAGCGTGTTAAAACCGCAAACAATACGAGATTTTCCGGGGAGCATCGGTTTTGACGTCAAAACTTCTTTTTGTTGGAAGACAAACCCTACTATACCCCACTCGTCCTCGTTTGTAACGAGGATGCGCTAGCCTGGCGTTTGAAACGCCCAAGTCAACGAATATCTGCCCGACAACGATCCAATATTATCAAATTGTTACCACGTTGGTAAACAATGCTAAATGGCATTGTTTTTTTGTCATTTGAAATTGATAGCGCGATAGCTATAAGCCATTAAAGAGAAGCTTCTCAAATGACTGGCAATAAGCGCGTTATTTTCAAATCAGCAACATGCAGACAGGAAAGGTGACGATGTGGGTGTTGGCCGCAGCTTTTCTTTTGCTGCTCTCTGCCTGCTTTAAAAAATACAAAGGACGCATCGGCATCGACGGGTCCAGCACCGTTTACCCCATCACCGAGGCTGTTGCTGAAGAATTCCGCGCAAAGGACCCGGACATACGTATAACAGTAGGTATTTCCGGCACCGGCGGCGGCATGAAGAAATTTGCGCGCGGCGAGATCGACATCGCCAATGCATCGCGGCCTATAAAAAAGTCGGAAACAGAGGCATGCAGCAAGGCGGGAATAACGTTCATAGAAATTCCGGTGGCCTACGACGGGCTTGCAATAGTGGTCAGCCCGAAGAATAAATTTGTCGATTTCCTGACGGTAGATGAATTGAAAAAGATCTGGGAGCCCGCCGCGCAGGGAAAGATCACTTCGTGGAAGCACGTCCGGCCAAGCTTTCCCGATGTTCCCCTACGGCTATACGGTGCGGGCACTTCATCGGGTACTTACGACTATTTTACCGAAGCTATAGTGGGCGAGGCAAAATCCTCGCGCGGGGATTATACCGCCAGCGAAGACGATAATGTACTGGTGCAGGGCGTTTCGACAGACCCCGGCGGGCTGGCATATTTCGGACTGGCCTACTACCTGGAAAACAAGGAGAAACTGAAGCTGGTGCCTGTGAGCAATGGCGGCGCACCTGTGGCGCCCAGCGCGCAGACGGTGCAGTCAGGAAGCTACGCACCCCTGTCGCGGCCTGAATTCATTTATGTAAATACAAGATCGGCCGGCAGGCCCGAGGTGCAGCAGTTCATTTTGTTCTACATGCAGCAGGCGCCTGCCCTGGTGAAGGAAGTAGGTTATGTGCCCTTACCCGCCGCTGTGTACAGTTTAGCTTACCGGCGGTTTCAACAGCGGGTCACAGGATCGATGTTCGCCGACAGATCGACGGTGGGCGCCGACCTGCTAAAGATCATGAAAAGAGATACTACAGATGCGCACTAAGGAAAAACTGATAGAGCTGGTGATGATGCTGTGCAGCATGGTGACTATACTCACCACCGTTGCTATCATCTTTGTACTGGCGACAGATACTATCAGCTTCTTCAAAGAAGTATCGCTGAAAGATTTTTTTACCGACACGCAATGGACACCGCTGTTCACAGAAAAACATTTCGGTATCCTGCCATTACTCAGCGGCACCTTGCTCACAACATTTATCGCGGTGCTCATTGCCGTTCCATTCGGGCTGGTGATAGCAGTATACCTCAATGAATATGCCTCGCCGCGCTTTACGAAGATCATCAAACCCATACTGGAAATACTGGCGGCGATACCTACGGTCATCTACGGCTTTTTCGCGCTGCAATTTGTAACACCGCTTTTACAAAAGCTTATCCCCACCCTGTCCGGCTTTAATGCACTCTCGCCGGGATTAGTGATGGGTATTATGATCATTCCCTACATCACGTCGCTGAGTGAGGATGCGCTGAGAGCAGTGCCCACCTCCCTGCGCGAGGCTTCTTATGGTATGGGGGCAACCAAATTCCAGACCGCGTTCAAGGTGCTGGTGCCGGCTGCGTCTTCGGGCATTATCGTTTCTATCATCCTCGCTGTATCCCGCGCGCTGGGCGAGACGATGATCGTAGCCATTGCTGCCGGGCAGGAACCGAACCTGACCTTCAACCCGCTGGAGCCCATAGAAACTATAACGACTTACATAGTGCAGGTAAGCCTGGGCGATGTGCCGCAGGATTCGCTGGAGTACAATACCATCTTCGCAGCCGGTATGACTTTGTTTGTCTTCACTTTTGTGCTTAACAATATTTCCTTCTGGCTGCGGCAGAAGTATCAAAACAAATACGAATGAACGATCATTATCTTAAACGGACGAGACTGCAGGACAAAATGTTCAGGTACCTGGCGCTTGCCTGTACGCTGGTGGCCCTGGTGGTACTGGCCCTTCTCCTCTGGGATATCCTGTCGCGGGGGTTGGGGCGGTTGAGCTGGTCTTTCCTGGACAGCCTGCCATCGCGCCATGCGGAAAAAGCAGGTATACTTACGGCCCTGGCAGGGATGATATCGTTGCTGCTCTTTACAGTAATCGTGTCGCTGCCTGTTGGCATCATGGCGGGTATTTACCTGGAAGAATACGGTAAACGTAACTGGTTCGCCAAATTCGTAGAGATCAATATCTCGAATCTTGCGGGTGTGCCATCCATTATCTACGGTATCCTGGGCCTCCAGGTATTTGTGCGTATGGCAGGACTGGGCAACAGCCTGCTGGCCGGCGCCTTCACGCTATCGCTGCTGATCATGCCCATCATCATCGTAGCAACACGGGAGGCGGTGAAAGCCGTACCCTCGTCGCTCAAAGAAGCATCTTATGGCATGGGCGCTACCAAATGGCAAACAATAAGGCGGGTGGTACTTCCATCCGCGCTTGGCGGCATTCTAACAGGTATCATCCTGGCCATATCGCGCGCAGTAGGAGAAACAGCCCCCCTGCTGGTGATAGGAGCGCTGACTTATGTGCCCTTCATACCCGAGGGGCCAATGGACCAGTTCACCACACTGCCCATACAGGTCTTCAACTGGACGACAAGGCCACAGGCTGCCTTCGTGGTAAATGCGGCAGCAGGCATCATTATATTGTTGCTGGTCACATTTTTGCTCAATGCCATCGCTATTTATATACGCAACCGCTGGTACAAAAAGATAAGATACTGACATGCACAAACTGGAGACAAAGAACCTGGACCTGTTTTACGGCGACAAGCAAGCGCTGAAAAATATTTCATTCTCGGTGCAGCCTAATACAGTTACGGCACTCATTGGTCCTTCCGGCTGCGGAAAATCCACATTGCTGCGATGTTTTAACCGGATGAACGACCTGATAGAAAACGCAAAAACATCGGGCACGGTACTGCTCGACGGGCAAAATGTTTACAAGGATATCGACGTGTATCACCTGCGTCGGATGGTGGGCATGGTTTTCCAGAAACCCAACCCTTTCCCGAAATCTATTTTTGAGAATGTGGCCTATGGTTTGAGAATAAACGGCGAAAGCAACAGGACCGTCATTGAAAATAAGGTAGAACAATCGCTGAAGGCGGCCGCGCTCTGGAGCGAGCTGGAGGGGAACCTGAAACGTTCTGCTTTGTCGCTGAGCGGCGGCCAGCAGCAGCGCTTATGCATCGCACGCGCACTGGCAACAGAACCCACCGTTATGCTGATGGATGAGCCCGCATCTGCCCTTGACCCCATAGCTACGTCCAAGATCGAGGAACTGCTCTACGAGCTGAAAAAGAAGATCACCGTCATTATAGTGACCCACAATATGCAGCAAGCGTCGCGTATCAGCGACAGGACCGCATTTTTCTATCTTGGCGAGCTGATAGAATATGATAAGACAGGGAAAATATTTACCAATCCCGTAAAAGAGAAAACGCAAAACTATATTACCGGACGTTTCGGATAAACCATGTGACATGACATACCTACAGGAAGAACTGAAAAAACTAAGGCTAAGCCTTCTTGAAATGGCGGGTGTGGTAGCAGGACAATTGCGAAAAAGCATTGCCGCGCTTCTGAACAACGATGCCGACATGGCCAATGAAGTCATATACAACGAGGACCGTGTAAATGCTTATGAACTGAAAATAGACAGCGATTGCGAATACATATTCGCCTTGCATACGCCGGTGGCTAATGACATGCGTTTTGTGTTTTCTACCCTGAAGATCAACGCCGACCTCGAACGGATAGGCGACTATGCCGAAGGTATCGCCAAGCTGGTACTGCTCTCTATAGATAAATACGATCCACAGCTGATCAAAGACCTCAGGGTGGAGGAAATGTATGGCATTTCCTGCACGATGATGGAAGATATCACAACGGCCTACAACTACGACGACAGCCGACTTGCGCGTTCAGTCTATACCATGGATGTTCAGCTGAACGAGATCAACCACCTCGCATCAGAAACGGTAGTGAAGTATTGCGAGGGCAATCCCGGCAGGATATTGCAGGCAATGCACCTGTTGTCGATGGTAAGAAAGCTGGAACGCGTGGGCGATCATATCACCAATATAGCCGAGGATATAATCTTCCATAAAGAGGCCGTAGTGTTGAAACACAGCAAAATCCAGCCGGAAAACGACAATGGAGCAACTTAGATTGCAGGCGCCAATGGCAACGTTTCCTCGCTCCGGCCGGAGTATTTACCTTGATTATCCCCCGTTTTGGTCATTTTGCCTCAAAAGGCCCGCTGATTGATGCCTTGTTTTGAAGCTAAAACAAAATGTTATGACGTAACCTTGCATATAAAAGATTATAGTATTAGTTTCATCCCTGAATAACAAACTAACACTTTATGAGAAAAGCCTATCTGCTTATTGCTTTAGCCAGTATTTCGTTTGTCGCCTGTAAAAGAACCGACAATAGTAATGTAAAATTACCAGCAGCCTTCAGGGTAGATGGTATCACTGATATCGCTGTAGAGCGCGATAGCATGAATGTGCTGGGCCCCATCGAGGTAACCATGCCCGGCGGTCAACAGGAGCGCGTATCGCTGTTTGTAAACGGTCTGCCCCAGGGTGTTACGGCTATGGTCTCTCCTGAAACAGGTACTACTGATTTCATGAGCATGATCACTTTCCGTGCTTCAGACGCTGCGGCTGTAGGACATTATCCTGTAATGATCACAGCTAAGAGCGGAGCGGGTGAAAAAACCTACGACATGACCGTTCATGTAATGCCGATCTCAGAATGCGGTATGCGTATGGCGGGCGAATTCGAAGCTGTTGACCAGTGCGATACCAACACAAATCCAAAGTATGATGTGGCTGTTATACCATCAACAGACAAAACCAACAGGATAAACGTTGTTGGCTTCTTCAGCGGTGGTATCCCGGGCATCCCGGCTACAGTCTATGCCAACCTCGATTGCAACAGCAAAACATTGACTGTACCTGAGCAAACATTGCAGAATGTGTTTAAAGTTAGCGGTACCGGCGCTTATACCCGCGACCAGATAACTGTTAACTACACGCTTGCAGGTCCTTTCGATACAGTAAGCTGTACCACTACCCTTACGAGGAAACCATAGTAGTAAAAAAGCTTTTCTACGATATAAAAAAACGCCCCGCTATCTGCGGGGCGTTTTTATTTACTAAACGGATTGGCTTATTGCCTGATCCATTTAATGGTTTCGGTTGTCGCTGCGTCGCCGGTACCTACTTCAACCAAATACAATCCTGGTGCAAAGTTGGCGGGTAATGTC
>CAMPKG010000122.1 GCA_946887085.1 uncultured Sphingobacteriales bacterium | reverse complement strand
TCATAAACCTGGTAATTGTTTCCTGCCCGCTCTGCTCCACCTTCAACAGGTAAACAGCAGGAGCGAGGCCGGAGGTATTGATCGTGGTCTTGTTTTCCCTGATATTACCGCGCAACAGGATGCTGCCGGTAATGTCTGTAATTAAATAGTTGCCTTCACTTACTCCCGACAGCGTTATGTGATCACCCGCGGGGTTTGGATACACCTGCAACATCGTTTTGTTGATACCCGGAACGGAAGTAGGACCGGCTGCGCGCAGCGTCGTCATTGTCCAGGGCGAAAAAGTGAACATGCTATTGCACTGCGAACGCACAAACAGGTAATATGGCTCGCCGTTGTCTTCAAGCGTAAGTTGTGCATTGGTGGCACTTGTCGGTGTGCCGAATGCAGGCACCAAAGTACTGTTCGATAATTTATACTCGTAGGCATAGGCAGTAGGCACCGGATCCCAGAACGCGTAAGGTTTATTGGTGCCCAGCTGGTTCACCTGCACGTTTGGTGCATAGCAAGCCATCAGGGTAATAAATGAATCTACACGCCATGTGGAGCTGTCGGTACCAAAACAACGCGAACGTATATGCAGGTAGTATTTTGAGTTGGCCTGCAGGTCTACGAAATGGTGTGCATGCGAATTGGTTTGTATGATACCGCTGACAGGAGGTTGCTTACTGAAATTGAGGGCATATTCGTAATGGTCCGCACCCGGCATTAAGCTCCATACTACATCAGCCGATGTATCTGTGACATTGCTGATGAGCACATTGGTAGGCCTGTTACAACCCCAGGTAGTGAATGACTGCGTTGTCCATCCGGAGAAGCTGGTTGCACATTTATTGCGAATATGAAAATAATAAGTAGTGCCGTTGGCCAGGTTATTAAAGCTATGGGTGTTTGCCGTTGTAGCGGTACCTGCACCTGAAGGCGGCGTAGCCGATTGGCTCAGTACATACTCATATCCCAACGAACCCGCTACCGTGTTCCATGACACATCGGCTGAGTTGTTGTCGACATTGGATACGAGGAGGCCACCAGGAGCTGAGCACGCAGGCTGAAAATTGATAGCCCCGGTGAAATAGCGTGGATTATTAGTATAACCATATCCTACGTTCATACCGTTGATCTGGTAATTACCGACTGCCAGTGTTACACCTGCTGCGGTAAACGAATTAGGAGTAGCGCTGGTGCTGCTGTACCAGTTGGTTCCGGTGGTGGTCAATGCAAACCTCCATGTGGCGCCGTTGGGAATAATGAAATTGACATTGGTCAATACGGTGTTAACCCCGGTTGCTGTAATGCCTGAGACCGTGCCGGATTTAATAAGATTCCACGGGGGTGTAGCAAGGGTGGTGGTTGAGCTCGGCAAGCCACTCAGCGAGGTGGTGCTGTAATACAGTGCGCTTGTGGTACCGTTATGGGCCGTGGTGGTCCAGTTGGACACAGTATTGAGGATTATCGGGCCGCCGCTATTATTAATAATAGCGAACGTCATCCAGGCTCCCGTTCCCGAGTTGGTACCACCTGTATAGTTAGAACTGCCGACAGTGGTATTGATAGTTGTTTGCGCCGAGATTTTAGGTGCATAAAGCGCAAGCACCAGGATAAATAAGTAAAAATGTCGCATAATAAATTTATTATAAGTTGAGTGGTTTTGACATCAATAAACTATGTTTAATGTCAAGCCGGTTAGGTTATAATAAATTTAACGCTAATGCATACGCAGCATCAGTACGACAAATTAAAATGTAATTAATGGACAGTTAAATAATGATTAAAACGATACCTGTTTTTAAGATTTATGACAATTACATTAGCATAGCGTTAAAACCTAATATTTAACGAGCCTGGTAACAGATTGGCGGTTCCCATCGTCCAGTTTCAGAATATAAAAGCCTGCAGGCAAGCGCGATAAGTCTGCCTGGTATTTGTCGCTGTCAATATTACCTGACATAACCACACTCCCTGCGATGCTTGTAATGGAATAACGGCCACCATTTATACCTGATATATACAGGATATTTTTCACAGGGTTTGGATAGACTGTCACCGCTTCTTCTGCATTTGACGAGCCTATCGTGGTTGTGCCTTGCTTCAGCTGTACCGTCGTCCAGGGCGAATGCGTGAACATACTGTTGCACCTGGTGCGTACATGCAGGTAATGGCTTCGGCCATCATCGGGCAAGGTTAGCTGAACATTGGGGGCATGCAAAGTATTTCCGAATGCCGGGGGCTTCTCGTTATTATTCAGCTCGTATTCGTAAGAATGAGCAGTGGGCACATCATCCCAGAAAGCGTAAGGCTTATTCGTACCCAAATCATTTACCTGCACATTGGGTGCATAGCAGGCCATCAGCGTTACGAACGAATCGAGGCGCCAGGCTGAGTTATCGGTATTATTAAAACAGCGCGAGCGCACGTGCACATAATATTTAGAGTTTGGAGCAAGGTGAGTGAGCTGGTGCTGGAACGAGGTAGTGTTTGTGTAGGATGTTGGCGGCTGGTTACTAAAATCAACTGCATAATCGTACGAATCAGCCCCCGCCATATGGCTCCACAGTACCGATGCGGTTGTATCGGTGATATTACTGATAAGCATGTTCGTTGGCTTGAAACAACCTATTGTCTGGAATCCATGTGTTTCCCATCCGGAATAAGAGCTCGCGCATTTGTTGCGCACATGTATATAATAGTTAGTGCCATTCGACAGTCCGGGGAATGAAAGTGCTGTGGCGCTGGTGGGCGTTCCCGCACCGGAAGGCGGTGTAGCCGATTGATTAAATGCGTACTCATAACCAAGGGTACCCGGTATTGCATCCCAGGACACATCTGCGTAGTTGTGCGTGACATTGGACGATGCCAGGTTTGAAATGGCTGTACACGAGTTAAATGTGATGCGTAACTGCGGGCGAACACCGCGGTTATTATTTAAAGTAGTGCTGTTTGAACTTCCTACATAGGAAATGGTACGGCTGGATATCGGGTCTTTCTTCCACGATATACCCCCGTTGAACGGGCTGCCAGATATCATATTGCAGGCGTGGTGGACACTAAGCTGCAACGCACCACCCGTATAGGTAAACGGTGATGTCAATGTAATTGTCCAGAAACCCGTTGCCGAAGACATGGTCTGGCTATTGGTGTTATATACCTGCATTGCGCCATTGGTTACACTGCTCCAGCTTTGTGAAGCGCCGGGCACCGAGGTAAGCGATGAGTTTTCCAGCCATGCCTCGAAGTGGAAATTGCCATTGCTGGCAGTGGAGTTTGTTTTATACCAGCCGAGATGCGTGATGATGGCGCCTGGTGTCAACCCTGCCGCTGCAAGCTCTGATGCGGTGTATAAATAATGATGTCGCGAATAATCGAAACTGCTGGATGCCGAGGACCGGTAGATAGGCCCAGGATCTCCGGTAGAACCGTTCGACGAAGTACCGCTCTGCGAGCCGGCACCGATGGTTATTTGGCTTTGCGCATGTACACTGCCGGTGCAAAACAACGCTAAAAGGATAAATAAGTAATATTGCCGCATGATAAAATATGTTTAAGTGTAGTAATATTGGCACCATCGAAATGTATAAAACAGATACATTTTGCTGTGCTTTAAAATTACCGACAACAATTGCGGCATCGTGGAAAATGCAGTTAAAATGCGGTGAAGCGAGGCTTAAATACCGCTTAAACTTTGGTTAACCTGCCATTAAGCGGAGTTTAAAATGAAATAAAAATCCCCCGCTGTTGCAGGGGATTTGCCAATACTATATCGTTGTAACTGGTTAAGCCAGAGTGATATCCTTATCGAGATAAACATCCTGGATGGTATTCAGCAGTTCCACGCCATCTTTCATTGGCTTCTGGAATGCTTTACGGCCGCTGATAAGACCCATACCACCTGCACGTTTGTTCACCACAGCAGTTGTTACCGCTTCAGCCATATCAGATGCTCCTTTAGACTCGCCACCTGAGTTGATCAGGCCAACACGGCCCATGTAGCAGTTAGCTACCTGGTAGCGGCACAGATCTATCGGGTGATCGGTTGTCAGCTCGTCGTATACTTTCTTATGTGTCTTACCAAAGCTCAGAGCGTTGTAGCCACCGTTGTTGGTAGGAAGTTTCTGCTTGATGATATCAGCCTGCAGCGTTACACCCAGGTGGTTGGCCTGTGCTGTAAGATCGGCAGCTGTGTGATAATCGGTACCGTCTTTCTTGAAACCGCTGTTGCGCAGGTAGCACCACAACACGGTAGCCATACCCAGCTCGTGGGCGTATTCAAAAGCCTTAGCGATCTCCACTATCTGGCGGCTGCTCTCGTCGCTGCCGAAGTAGATAGTAGCGCCGATAGCCGTAGCACCCATGTTCCATGCATCTTTAATGGTGCCGAACATGATCTGGTCGAAACGGTTAGGATAAGAAATGAATTCGTTGTGGTTCACCTTTACGATGAAAGGTATTTTGTGCGCATACTTGCGTGCAACAGCACCCAATACGCCATATGTAGAAGCAACTGCATTACAGCCGCCTTCCATAGCCAGTTTCACTATATTCTCCGGATCGAAATAAATAGGATTGGGAGCGAAAGAAGCGCCTGCGCTGTGCTCGATACCCTGGTCCACAGGTAGGATCGACACATATCCTGTACCTGCAAGGCGGCCATGGTCCATCAGCATTTGGATGCTGCGGAGTGTCTGCGTGTTGCGGTTAGAGTTGATCCAAACATTGTCAATAGTGTCAGCAGCAGGTGTATGCAGCTGCGCTTTGTCTATTGTTTTGCAGCTGTGATCCAGGTAAAAGCCTGCCTGGTCGCCCAGCAGTTCCTGTATTTTTTTCGATGCCATATAATAAATAGTGGTTTTTTACAAAAGTGCCGCAAAGGTAGTAGTTAAACTCCAGATATGAAAACCCTCCTTCGCTGCTGCGCGGCTTCGGCGGGCGAGGCCCTCCATGCCACATATATAATGTATCAGGGGTTCACCAGGAACACTTTAAGCCCTTTCAGACGTCCGAAGGATACCTCGGGAAATGGCTGCCCTTGCTCATCGGCAAACACTATGTTGCCGCCTCCCGGATCAGAGCTATAATGAAAATAATATTTCACCCGGTAGCGGCGCATCTCGGCCAGCAGTTGCTGGTGGGTGAGATCAAGTTTGGGGATATTATAATATGAATTGCCGGAAAAATAGGCCAGCCGCGTCACGTTCTGCATTTGTGGGCCGTACACCACGTTGGCCGTGAAGCTGCCTTTTATATTCATGGCTTTCATTTCCCCAGCCAGTTCATATTCGGCATAGCCGGCACGGTACATATCTTTTAAGCCCCACAGTGGTGTGACAAGATAGGTAGCGCAGAAAGCAGCCAGCAGCCATTTTTTCAGTTTTGCGCCAGCTATATATTTCTCCATCATCAGCACACCCAATATCATGCTCAGCGGCAGCATGTACCAGATATACCTCGGCTCAAAGTTGACAAGCATAAAAGCCAGCGGGAACAGCAGGAAAGATAAAATGACCACACGCAGTTGTTCCCCAAACTGCGGGCGCAGACGCGGGGAGAAGAAAATGCCGACCGCCATTAGCGAGGTAAAGACAAACAAAACTGAAAGCTCGCTCATACTTTTTACCATCTTCAGCAGGTTGTAGAAGCATTTCACTATTTGCAAAGCAAACAGCTTCGCGCTGCTGTAGAATTGCGGTGTCTCGCCATTCACGAGATAAGGATCTTCCCAGTAATAGGGTGAGTTCATATATATAGGCGGCACGAGGAATTCGATATCGCGCTCCCAGAACGGATGGCCAACGAGATACCATGAGCGGTTGAGCGTACCCGCTGTCGATGTCATCCACATGCCATATTTATTATGCAGGGCAATTATCCAGGGCATGCTGCATGCGATCATCACCACTACCGGCACTATACTCATCTTCAGCCATTGCGAGGTGTTCTCTTTACCGTTGGTTATTAAATAGCCACAACAAACAACATTCAGTATGAAAAACGGAAACGCGTAGGCTTTAGAGAAATACGCAAACGCGCCAACGATCCCGTTCAACACCCATAGTCCAGCCTTATGTTCATAATTTTCCACCAGCATCAGCCGCAGGCTGCACAACAGAAAAAACACCTCCCACAGATCCGCAAAGCTTTGCCAGAAAACGGCATACACAAGGAACAGGGACAGCGTTATATTCAGCAATAACTGCACACCTCGCCGTACCTTGAATTTGATAAAGAACGATTGTGTGATGAATAACCACCCGGTTGCCGCCAGTGTATTGATGATGATCGCTGCCCTCATAGCCGCCACTCCACCCTTTATCAGCAAGGCCGTCAGCCAGCAGCTCCAGGGACTCCAGTAGCCATTAACAGCGCGATGATAGTCGCCCCCCGCGTATCTTTTAGCAATGGTGAGGTAGGCCGTAGCATCGGGGTCTACATAATACTGGTAATATGGATAGATGAAAGCAAGAAGTCCGCAGAGCAGTACCGAGGCAAAAACCGAAGGACCGTATGTACTCTTATTTTGCAAAGTGCGTTAAGCTTGTACCGCAATGATAGACTTATTCTTTTGCCGCAGCAATAGTTGCTGGTAGCCAAGGGTAGCGCAGCCTATCACCACCGCCGACACAGGCAGGAAATATCTTGTGTTGGCAATAGGCCCGGTGGTGATACAGAAATAGCCAACCAATGCTGCAACAAATAACCGCAGGTACAATGGCACGCTGCGCGTAAACAGGAAAATAATAAAACCTAAAAGCCGCAGAATATTGAACAGCAATACCACGATGATCACCGGCATGGTGGGATGCATTTCCATATATCTTTTGATGCCGGCAAATCCCTGCTCCTTCCATACAGAATAAAATCCGCCCTTCTCTTTTGTATACAGTCCCCCAAGTGTGAGGTGGCCGAGAAACATATCCAGTTCCCCCTTCCCAGGGTCTATGAGCATGCGCGCGCTGTGTTTGATATGGTAGGGCATGTAGCTGGAGAAATTGTCCTTCAGCAGCTGCAATCCACGTTTATTGGCGTGGTCATACCGGTCGCTGAATGCGGGTAATGCTGCCTGCTGCGCCCGCTCATCTGCAAGGAAATGTTTGGCAGAATCGATGCCGTATTTATCGCTGAAGAAAAAATAGTAGTAATAAACCGCATTGAACGACTGTGTACTGGAGAAATGCACCTTGCCCGTACGCATCCCGTTCCAACCCATGTACAGGAAGGCAGCAAGCAATGGCAGCATCGCCACCATACCTGCCCGCATAGTACTGTTCTTCATATAGCGCGACACCAGCATCATCATAACACAATGCACGATGGCGAAAGGGTACAGTACCGGCTTCACCATCATACCGGCTATCAATGCAGCGCTCATCCACACACCATTGCGCCAGCGCCTGTTTTGCATCAGCAATACAAAATGCCTGAAATAGATGAGTATGGTTGTTTGCAGCATCAGGTCGGGAGCAATAGTATTGGCATTAACGAACCTTGCAGGATAGAGAATGACGAAAGCCAGCAATATATAATCATAGCCACGGCTATAGCCTAATTTGCGCAGCGTATCGCGCAAGTAAAAAACATTGAAAACGGAGAGCAGGTTTTGCAATACCAGCACCACCCAGTTGTTCATCGTAAACGTATATACCAGGCCGAGGAACAATGAATACAGGGGCGGTCTCAGCGTCAGGTATTCGGGCATCATGGGCATACCGGGATTGCCGGCATAGAACCAGCCCTGCTCTTTAATATTCAGCGCCATGTATATATACTCGAAGGAATCGCCCATATAGATGCGCTTGTGTGCGAGCGCTATCGAAAACCAGAATGCGTGCACCACCAGCATAAATACCAGGAAACGTATATCGCGTTTTGTAAGGCGGCGGTTCATTTGCAGTTGTGTAGGGCAAATATAGCAGCTACCGGGCAGTAATAGCAAAAGGCAGGCTAAAGCCTGCCTTTTGATGCTATTGTTTGTTATTACAAACCTATTCTTTTACGATCTTGCTGCGACTGACGATGTCCCCTGTTTTTAGTTCAATTATATAAAGACCTTTTTGTAACCCATCCATGTTTACCGGCAGTTTATTATCACCTATATGATGATTATAAATGAAATTCAAAACTCTTCTGCCCGACACATCATAGACGTTCACTCCAGACGTACCCGGCTCATCTGCAAATAGGGTAATTGAAGCTACTGATGTTACGGGATTGGGACTGATAGTGATGTTATCTGCCGATGTTATAACAGCTGCAATTTCAGAAACATCAGTGGGACTGCTTTTACCGCCTGTAGTAACCTGACCGGTTTGTTCCTCGCTGACGCCTGACCCATTGAATTCGGGCAAGCAAACATTTACACATGTTCTTGCCCAACATCCTTCTTCTTCGCCGTATGCCGTCATACATACAACATAATTGCCGGGTGTTGCGTACTCATGTATATGCGATGCAGGTGCTGAGCTTGGATTAGTTGATGTACCGTCTCCCCAGTCGATAACATAACTTGAAAATGAACTCGTCGGGGTCACGATAACTGTGCGGTCTTTCAGGCGCACGTCTAACTGGAAATCGGATATGATGTCACAAGTCGCCTGACGTCCAATGCTGGTTACGCAAATATCTTCGCAATTATCGCAATCGCCCTCCGGATTATCGAGGTTGAGACATACGGTATATGAACCAGTTCCGGTGGGGCCGCCTCCGTAGGTGTGCGTTACGTTAGGTCCGCTCCCAATAGCGCCATCGCCAAAACTCCAGTTATACGTTCCAGGTTGAGGATTCATCGCGAAAAAGTCCACCTGTGAAGGGTTATTGGTGTGCCTTGTATAACTGAAGGCTGCGCCGCAATCGCGTTCTATTATTATGTAGTCTAATACCGCATTTACCTGGTATCCAAGATAGTCATAGTAGGCGTAGAGTGCAAATTGATTAAAAGATGTACCCGCAGTTGGTGTAAACGTAACGAGGTAGTCTTTTGTCTGTCCTGCCCATAGATTGTTGGGACGTATCTCTCCAATTTCCATCCCGTCAACGTTCGGGTTGTTTTGCCCGTTATTGTCTGACCAATAGTCTGTTCCATTGAGGTTCACGTTGGCAGTATTTCGCATATTATTAGTGCTGTAATCCCAGAGGGAAGCCTCACTACAACAAACCTGACCATTGGTTTGCTGAACCTGCTGCGTAGCCAACAACTTTATTGAAGCCTGGCTGATAGGTCCCAAATTGTTATGC
>CAMPKG010000121.1 GCA_946887085.1 uncultured Sphingobacteriales bacterium | reverse complement strand
GTATTGCATTTCACAGGCTCATAGGGCACGGTGACGGTATCGTCTTCTATTTTGTAGTCGCCCGATACTACCCAGACTTCACCTTTGTATTCGATCCTTACCTGCGCCGAGCCGATAATATGCCCGGCAGGATGAAAGCTGATGTTGACACTGTTGATGTTAACCGGTTGGTTGTAACTAAGGCTTTGTATCTGCGTGTCGTTGCCCAGGCGGGTTTTCAGCAGGCAATAACTGTCTGTATGTGCAAGATATAGCCTACTGCCGTAGCGTGCGTGGTCAGAATGGGCGTGGGTGGTAATTGCACGGTGAACGGGTTGCCAGGGGTCGATATAAAAATCGCCCTGCCTGCAATACAGGCCCTTGTCCGTGAAGCTGATCAACCCCATCTACATGTTAACTCCTGAGTTTAGTGATCGTAACATCCATGCCAGGCTTCACCTGCATCAGGCCGGTTACAATAACTGTATCACCAGCCTTGAGCCCTTTCACCACTTCAACCTTATCACTGGTGCGTATACCCAGTTCTACAACCAGCAGCTCCGCCCTTCCGTTATTCACTATGGCTATTTTCTTTTCTTTAGTAGTGGGTATCACAGCGTTGGAAGGAACAAGAATAGCACTGTAGTTGCTTTCAAAAGGGATCAGCACCTCCGCAAACGACCCGGGAGCAAGCTTACCGTCGCCATTGGCTACTATTGCCCTGACACGTACTGTACGTGTGGTTAAGTCGGCGCCCGGATCAACTGCCGCTATTTTGCCTGACAGGTTGCCTTGTACATTGTTGACAGAGAAAAATACTTCTTTACCGGTGGTTAGCAGGTTGCGATACTTGTCCGGCACTGCAAAATCCATTTTTAAGGGGTTGGTTTGTTGAAGCGTGGCGATAACCGTAGTTGGTGAAACAACAGCACCGACACTGATATGTCGTAAGCCAATAGTTCCGTCAAACGGAGCAACGATCCTTGTTGTTCTCAACTGAGCCTCAGCAAAAGCAATGTCTGCATCAATTGATTTTACCTGTGTCTGGGTTGTTTCATAATCCTGTCTGCTGATGCCGCCTATTCGTACCAATTCTTCCTGGCGGTCGAGCAGTTTTACCTGCAGCTGGCGTTGTGCACGCAGCTTCTGAATTTGTGCTCTTATTTCTGCATCGTTGAGCTGTACCAATGTTTGGCCCCTGCGCACGCGGGTACCCTCTTTGAACGATATGCTGGTAACACGCCCCGATATCTCAGGGTGTATCTCAATTTCCTCATTCGGCAATAGCGACCCGCTGGCTCTGTAATCGTTTTGGAACACCTCTGCTTTTACTACGTACCCCTCTGCTCTCAGGTTGTTGGGCCTGCCCCCTGCCTTTCCTTTGCCGCTTGCAGTGGTCGTTTCAGTCTTTTTGCTTTTGCAGGCTACTCCAAATGCTAGAAGGCTCAGGCAAACAACTGGTATGAAAATTTTATTCCGATACAGGTACATTAATGTTGGGTTTAATAAATAATTTTAAGTCAGGCAAAGATATTGATATCTCAACTTGATAGGTCAAAGAAAGCCATTGATTAACGTTCATGCGGTATAAAGGAAAGTTAATTGTTCTCTTCATCATCATCCTGGTACTTACAGGCATTCAATATACTTTACCTTATAACCCTTCCATAGTAAGTTTCTACGATAAGTACGTGTTCAGGCCATTCCAAACGCTACGGAATGTAAGCATCGGCTTCATTCCTGTGAGTATTGGAGATATACTGTATGTCATCGGAGGAGTGCTTGTGCTTATTGCCATCTGTCGCTGGGTGTATTTTCTGATCAAGATCAAAACACATGGACATTCCCTGCTTACGTCTGTTTTGCATAGCGTCATTTCACTCGGCACACTTTATATCATTTTTGTTTTAGGTTGGGGTGGTAACTATTATAAGCCATCGCTGGTCACGTATTGGGATCTCGACAAAAACGAACCCCCCGATTCCAGCCTTATTGTTTACGATGCTTTTCTGGTGCACAAGTTAAACGATTACGCACCACACTATCGCACACTATCGTTCAAAGAGGTAGAAAAGCGGACAAGAGAATACTATAGGGGGTACACTGATAGCCGCACCAAACTCCACGGGCTGAATGTAAAGCCTTCCATTTTTGGTTACTTCATGCAGCATCTCGGCATTCAGGGTTATTACAACCCGTTTACGGGGGAGGCACAGGTGAATCGCTATCTCCCGGCTTTCATGCTGCCATTTGTAGTTTGCCATGAGATGGCGCACCAGGCAGGTATCGCCGCCGAAGACGACGCGAATTTACTGGCCTATGTTTTAGGTGCTAAGGTTGACGACCCCATATTCAATTATTCTGCCTATCTCAACCTATGGTTATATACCAATGCACGGGTGCGCGGGATAGATACTGCGCTCGCAAATCATTTTAAACGCAGTCTGAACCCGTTGACGCACCGTCATTTGGATACACTCAGGGCGATACGTCGTAAATACGACAGCGATGTTAGCGATTACAGCAGCTATTTGTACGATGAATACCTGAAGTTACATAAGCAGAAAGAAGGTATTCAGACCTACGATAAGGTTTCCGTAAGCGCATGGGCATGGGAGCGTCAAAGAGACACCATGAAGCGTGATACAATACGGTTGCCCTAGCCCCGGTATTCTCCCCAGACATCGCGCAACGTATCGGCAATTTCGCCCAGGGTACATAAATTTTCCACGGCTTCTATTACTGCAGGCATCAGGTTTTCGGTAGTTGTCGCTTTCTGACGAATGAGGGCAAGGCATTGCGAAGCTTTTTCATTATCGCGGCGTGCACGAAGCTCTTTCAATTTTTCACTTTGTACCTGGCGGATGGTATCGTCGATCTTGCGTACCGGTGTTTCTTCTTGCTCCTTTGATACAAACTTGTTTACGCCTACAATGATCTTTTCTCCTGTCTCAATGTCTTTGTTGTAGATATAGGCAGAACGGGCGATCTCTTCCTGTATAAAACCTTGTTCGATCGCGTTGACAGCACCACCCATCAGGTCGATGCGCTCTATCAGTTTCCAGGCAGCAGCTTCTATCTCGTTGGTCAAAGATTCAACATAGTAAGAACCGGCAAGAGGGTCAACCGTTTGCGTAGCTCCGCTTTCATACGCTACTATCTGCTGCGTACGAAGGGCAATGGTAGCGGCTTCTTCTGTAGGCAGTGATAAAGCCTCATCATAACCGTTAGTATGAAGCGATTGCGTGCCACCCAGCACGGCACTCAGTGCCTGTAATGTTACGCGTACTATATTGTTTTTAGGCTGCTGTGCAGTCAGCGTGCTGCCACCCGTTTGTGTATGGAAACGAAGCATCTGTGCTTTGGAGTCGGTGGCGCCGAGGGAACGTGTAATATGTGCCCACATGCGGCGTGCAGCGCGGAATTTGGCTGCTTCTTCAAATATATTGTTGTGGGCGTTGAAGAAAAATGAAAGCCTTTGTGCGAATACGTTTATGTCCAGGCCTTTTTCCAAAGCAGCCTGTAAGTAAGCCTTACCATTGGCCAATGTAAATGCCAGTTCCTGCACCGCATTTGATCCCGCTTCCCGGATATGATAGCCTGATATCGAGATCGTGTTCCATTTCGGAACTTCTTTACTGCAATATTCGAAGATATCAGTGATCAATCGCATGGAAGGTGCCGGGGGATAGATATAAGTACCACGTGCAGCGTATTCTTTGAGGATATCATTCTGGATGGTACCGGAAATTTTCTTCAGGTCGGCACCTTGTTTTTTCGCCAGCGCTATATAAAGAGACAAAAGAATAAAGCCGGTAGCATTGATGGTCATAGACGTGGAGATGTCCTGGAGCTTGATGTCCTTGAACAATATCTCCATATCCTCCAGCGAATCGATAGCAACACCAACCTTGCCCACTTCGCCTTCCGACATCGGGTGATCGGAATCATATCCTATTTGCGTCGGCAGGTCAAAAGCCACCGATAGTCCCATAACGCCCTGGCTAAGCAGGTAATGGTAACGCTTATTCGATTCTTCTGCAGTGCTAAAACCGGCGTATTGGCGCATGGTCCAAAGCCTGTCGCGATACATAGCCGCATGCACTCCGCGGGTAAAAGGAAATTCACCCGGTTGCTCGTTCATTGTTACCGGCTGGTCGTACAATTGTTTGACAACAATGCCCGAATCTGTAGTAAACTTTTTATCGCTCACAAAAACTGCTTTTAGTTGGATATTACGAACGGTTATAAGAAAGCATACTTTTCGCTTCTTCGTTGATCACTTCCAGGGCCATCTCCGTGGGCAGCGTTTCAGTGGTCATTACAAAATCAACGATCTTCTGGTGCAGCTCTTTAGCCGGTGCATCTGGTGGAAGCTGCTTCGCGATCTGGTTGATCATGCTGATCTCCTGCTCTTTCACACCGCGTACTGTGTTCCACACCTGCTTCGACACATATATCTGCTGGGAAAGATTGTGTTCGAATTCGGTTTTAATATTGAAAGTAAGCACCTGCTGAAGATCAGACACTGTCATGCCTCCCTGGTAAACACGTGGCACCAGCTGGCGGGGGTGTATGCGTTCAATAAACAGCACCAGTCTTTCGTAAGCCTGGAGACGAAGGCGCATAGTTGTTTCCTGCGAGTCCTGGAACATAGCCAATTGCTTGTGTTTTATCTCAGATACGAGGAATCGTTTTACTATCATATAGCTGCTTATCAGAACAATAAGTGCTGGAATGGTATATTTCAATATTTCCAATACGGTAATCATATCTAACTTTTGCATGGCAAAGTAAGTGTTTTTTAGGTTGGGTATTATGGTTTTATATGGATGTATAGTTGTGGAATGCGTGGTCGTAGGTGTGATGGTTTTGCTGTCATGATGATCAAGCCACTATATTATTCGCCCTCGACGGACATTTCCCCAAAACACTTAGCTGGCAGCGACTTAAATATTGATGAGGTTATTGAGTGTTTCGGCAGTCATCCGTTGACTATGATGAATGTTTATATGGCATAGTTTTTTAACGCCTGTTTATACCATCTAAAAATACTCTTATGCAGAATGAAGAAGTTTCAGTAGAAGTTTTGAATGATCTCGTCAAAGTAAACAATGACCGCATTGCGGGTTACGAGCGCGCGATCAACGAAGCCAAAGACCTTGACGTTGACCTGAAGGCAACATTTGAAGGCATGATACGCGAAAGTGAACAGTATAAACAGGAATTAGTGAGTAAGGTGCAGGAGTGCGGTGGTGAAGTAGAAGAAGGCACTACTACTTCGGGACAGATATACAGAGCCTGGATGGATGTAAAAGCAACGTTTACCGGCAGCGACAGGAAAACTATTCTTACCTCCTGTGAGTTTGGCGAGGATGCTGCACTTCGAGCGTATGAGGCGGCTCTTTCCGCGGAGGCTAGTCTTAGCCCGGAGATAAGATCTGTAATTCAGGAACAACACCAGTCGCTACGTAGCTCTCATGACCTGATTAAGAAATATCGCGATGCTCATAACCTTGGTAAATAACAAGGAATGACAGCTAATGTAAAAACATGAAGAAAGTCACGAAGTACTTGCTGGCGTTTATCACCGGTTTGTTGATAGCACCGGGAGGATTTGCCCAGGGTGATCTGTCCAAAGACCACAAGGCGATGGGTAAAGCCATAGCCGCAAATACTGCCACCATGGAGCTATTGCGCCTGGTAGAGGAAAAAGGCCATGACGACGGCCTGAAGAATGTTGCTGCTGATTTGCTGTCACGGCACATGCGGGTTGAACAGCAGCTGAAAAATTTGTTTGAGCGGCGTGGCTTTGATGAGAACCGCGAGCAGATGGAAAAGGCCATGGAGAAGATCGGGAAATGGCGTGAAAAACCAGCCGGCCAGGAGTGGGATAGCGATGCGGCGGAGGAACTCGCTGATATGTATAAAGATGGAATGGACATGTTTGACAATGAGCGCAATAAAGTGGCAGATCCGGAAGTGAAAAATATGTTGTCAGACATGCTTTTGAACACACGCGAGTACCTGGCCGTGGTAGACCGCTTAAAGGAACAAACAAAAAAACCGTGGAAAAAAAAAGACGATAAGCCATGGAAAGAAGAAGATAGCAAAGAAGGATTAAGTGATTCTGACGAAAAAGCGCTGAAGGCAAATAAGAAAGCGTGGAAGTCGATCGAGAGCGATGACGCGGGAGATGCAGAGAAATCAGAAAAGAAACACCGAAAGGCTGATAAAAAGATCCGGAAAATGGAGGAAAAAATGGCCGAAGGCAAATAACTAACCATTCGATAACAATATAGACTAAAACAAAAACTATGAAATTCCTAAGCACGTTTATCCTTGCATCTGTTTTTCTCTTTGCTTCCTGCGATAGCACAACTACCGAAAACGTTGAAGAGGAAATGGACACATTAGCGGACAAAATAGAAAATGCGACAGATAATCTCGGTAACCGTATGGATAAAGATGATGATGCCGATTTTGTACAAGACGCTGTAAAAGCAAATAATATGGAGCTGCACATGCTGGCTGAGGGAAAGACTATGGGCACTAACGCAGAGCTGAAAAGCGCCGCAGGAAAAATGGAAGCTGACCATAAAAAACTCGGAAAGAAATTGAGCGACTATGCCGCTAAAAAGAGTATAGTCATTGACACGGCCGATCACCACGACATGGATAACAACGATGCAAAAGGTGCCGCATGGGATAAAGAATGGGCAGACGATATGGTGGAAGATCACGAAAAGGACATAAAGAAATTCGAGGAAGCTCAAAATGAGGTAGAAGACGCTGAGTTGAAAACTATCATAACTGAAACGTTGCCTAGTCTGCGCGAACATCTTGAATCCGCTAAAAAACTGCAGGCTAAGCTGAGCAGTCCTAAATAAGATACTTAAGAATGGGGGTCTGGTAAATAGAGCAAGGGCCTGGCGCGATAAGTGCCGGCCCTTAGCTTTTATACCGAAGTCTGTAATTTTTACTTGACTGAGAATAAGTTCATTATGGCAATGACTTGTAGACTGTTTTCCACAATTCAGTTGTCATGCAGATCTTTAAAATGTTAAGGAAACACGAAGTGGAATCAATTGTCAAGCATAGTTGCATGGTTGTCATCGGAAACATGGCTGTGGAAATATTTAGCAGCTTTTAGCGCTAACTGGCTTAGAATTTTCTTTATTAGTAGCAGGACAAATCTCAAGTTATGCAAGCCCAATATAGTGAAGCTAACGACAAGCTGACATTTATGAATACCCTGACCGCCTGTGTAAACAAAGTGGTAAAAGACGGCTTTACCGATAGCTTTAAGGTGAAGAACAAAAAACTGTACTCTTGCGCCACTGATAAACACTTTACACCAGAGGAGGTGAAGGTTATCAACTTCTACCGTTTTGAAGGAGAGTCAGACCCTGCTGATAGCTCGATCATGTATGTGATCGAATCTGCATCGGGGGAGAAGGGTACACTGATCGATGCTTACGGACCATATGCGGATGAGAATGTAACTAAGTTCATGCGGGAGGTGGAGGATATCAACAAAAAAGAAGTGAAAAATGATAGCGCCACGGGCGAAGAAATAGAACCTAAAATCGATTGATCATAAACTTGAAATGCTGAGGCAGCGATATGCTGCCTTTTTTTATTGGAACAAAATTTAAGGGTTGTTAATCGAAACCATGCGCTATGGATAAAAAGCAAACCAAAATAAAAGAAGAAGATAAAAAGGCCTTTCAACATTATCTCGACAAACCGGCAATTCGCGACTCTTATAAGGGAACCGGCAAATTAAAAGACAAGGTTGCTGTAATAACCGGCGGAGACAGTGGTATTGGGCGCTCGGTCGCTGTGCATTTTGCCCGTGAAGGAGCGGATGTGGCGATCGTTTATTTGAAAAGCGATGATGACGCTAAGGCGACGGAGAAAATGGTGCAGGCAGAAGGAAGAAAATGCCTGGTATTAAAAGGGGATATCAGCGATGAAGGGTTTTGCAAGCAGGTTATTGCCTTTACACATCACGAATTTGGCAAGCTCGATATTCTTGTAAATAATGCCGGCACTCACGAAGACGATGATGAGGTCGGGGATATTGAGGCTGAACAACTCATGAGAACATTTGCGGTAAACATATTTTCTTTCTTTTATCTTACGAAAGCAGCTCTTGAAATAATGCCCGGAGGCAGCACAATAATTAATACAGCTTCCGTTACCGCATATCGTGGAAGCGAACACCTGATCGATTATTCTGCAACGAAAGGCGCAATTGTTACCTATACACGCTCGCTTGCGAAGAATCTTGCTGAAAAAAAAATAAGGGTCAACGGTGTAGCTCCCGGGCCTGTATGGACACCCCTCGTGGTCTACAGTTTCGACAAAGAGCATCTAAAAGAATTTGGCAAGGATACGCCAATGGGCCGGGCGGGTTATCCGCAGGAAGTTGCTCCTGCCTATGTGTATCTCGCCAGCGAGGATAGCTCTTATGTAACCGGTCAAATACTTCACGTCAATGGTGGTGACGTGGTGAATGGCTAGCTTTCTACAGGAAAAAATAGTTTGAACGTCGCGCCGACGTCAGGATGTCCGTTAGCTATTATATAACCTTTGTGATTTACCATTATCCGTTGGCAGATGGCTAAGCCAATACCTTTTCCTTCGTATTCCGATTCCTGGTTATGCAGGCGCTGAAAGATGCGGAACATTTTTGAGATGAATTTATTGTCGAAGCCAATGCCGTTATCCGATACTGTTATCCTGTAGAATTGTTTGGAAGCCAACTCACGATCTACATGCATCAATTCATCGCCCATAGTTTTGTCTGCCCTGATGGCGATGATCGGGTCGACACCCTCACGCGTAAACTTGAGTGAATTATCCAGTAGTGATTTCAAAAGGATGTAAAACTGCCTCGGATAACCAACCAGTTCGGGTAATACTTCACGGTGAATGACAGCATTGCTTGACTTCACTTTATCTTCCATGTCGGTTAAGACATGTTTCAGTGTATGGTTCAGGTCCACGGTTTCTTTTTCTCCCTCTTCTTTGATGAGGCTTGTTAGATTCACCATGTCGTCTATCAGTTCCTGCATGCGTGCGGCCGCTGCGTTTATACGTGCGATTATGTCATTAGCTTCATCGGCGCTGGCTTCATCAGTTTTCAACAAGGATAGCCGGTTGCCAAATACCCTTATTTTCCTGAGTGGCTCCTGGAGGTCGTGCGAAGCTGCAAAGGCTATCTGTGCCAGTTCAGCATGGGATCGGGTGAGGTCAGCTACTTTT
>CAMPKG010000120.1 GCA_946887085.1 uncultured Sphingobacteriales bacterium | reverse complement strand
TGTGCAGGGCTTTGAGGACATGGCCAAAATAGGCCCCTGTATTTCCATTTTTGGCTCTGCCCGAACCAAACCCGGCCATAAGTATTACGAAATGACGGTGGATGTGGCTAAGCGGCTGGCTGAGGAAGGGTTTGGCGTGATTACGGGTGGTGGCCCCGGTATTATGGAAGCTGGTAACAAAGGCGCCAACATGGCTGGAGGGCGATCTGTGGGCTTGAACATTGAGTTACCGTTTGAGCAGCACAACAACCCGTATATCGATGCAGATAAATCGATCAATTTCGATTACTTCTTTGTACGCAAAGTAATGTTCGCAAAATATTCGCAGGGTTTTATCATGATGCCGGGAGGATGGGGTACCATGGACGAATTCTTCGAGATAGCAACGCTGATACAAACACGTAAATTCACGCAGACACCCATGGTTTGTATGGGCACGACTTATTGGAACGGACTGTTCGACTGGATGAAAAATACCATGCTGGAAACAGAGGGTAACATCAGTCCCGGCGACCTGGATATGATCAAAGTATTTGACACTGCTGATGAGGTGGTGGCCTATCTGCACGAGTTCTATTCACACAACAAGCTACAGCCAAACTTCTAGAATGACACAGGTGCTTTTGCCTCTTGCTATCAACGACTACGCTGAACAGTTCACTACACCGGAAGCGAAAGAGCTGGCTGCACTAAACCGCGAAACGAACATCAGGGTGGAGCTGCCTCAAATGCTGTCCGGTCATTTGCAGGGAAGGTTATTGCAGATGATCAGTCATATGCTGAAGCCAAAAAACATTTTGGAGATCGGCACTTATACCGGCTACTCCGCCATATGCCTGGCGCAGGGAATGCAGGAAGGAGGCAAGCTGCACACAATAGATGTTAACGAAGAGCTGGAAGACATGTGTTTTCGTTATTTTTGTGAAGCGGGACTTGAGGGAAAGATCGTTCAGCATATAGGCAAAGCAGCGGATATCATTTCAATCTTAGACGAAAGTTTTGATCTTGTATTTATTGATGCAGACAAACAGAACTACGGGTTGTATTACGATATGGTATTTGACAAAGTTCCGGTAGGTGGATTTATCCTGGCAGACAATGTGCTGTACGATGGAGAGGTAGTGTTGCCGGAAAGAGAACAAACAAAAAACGCACGCGCCATTCATGCTTTTAATGAAAAGATGCGGGCGGACCAGCGAGTAGAACATGTACTGTTGCCCGTGCGCGATGGTATCATGATCGTAAGAAAAAAGACTAACTAACCTGATAAAACATATATTATGAAGCGTTGGATAGCGGGCGTAGCCGCCATGCTGTGTTTGAGCACACAGCTTATTGCACAGGAAGATTACGCGACACGCGCGAAGCGTTACGTAGATAAGTACAAAGCGCTCGCCATGGAAGAGCAAAAGCGCAGTGGTGTCCCTGCTGCCATAACCCTGGCGCAGGGCATACATGAAACCAGCGCCGGCGCCAGCCCGCTGTCGGTGGAGGCCAACAATCACTTCGGCATAAAATGTAAAAAGAACTGGACAGGCGATGCCTATACCCATACTGACGACGCGCCGAATGAATGTTTCCGTAAATATGGCTCTCCTGAAGATTCATACAAGGACCATTCAGATTACCTGAAAACCACGCCGCGTTATGCATCATTATTCCAGCTCTCTACCACGGACTACGCCGCCTGGGCTATGGGATTAAAAAAGGCAGGATATGCAACAAACCCACGGTACGCACAGATGCTCATCAAGCTTATTGAAGAATACCGCCTCCAGGAATATACCTATGCCGCGCTTGACAACGATCCTTTGAACAAAACTGTAGCTGAGGTGGTGCCGGAAGAGGATGCGAAACCTGTTGAGAAGCCTTTAGGAAAGGAAGAGCCCAGCTGGGCCGTAGGTGCTAACTCAAATATAATTGTTGCCGAATTGCCCGCAGGTGTAGAAGAAGCTTCTATCCCTGAAATGACTCCCAAAGCAGCAACATCATTTCCGCCTTATGGCAAGGTGGTGAAGGTAAATGGGCTGAAAGCGGTTTATGCAAAGAAAGGTGACATGCCTCTTGAATATGCTATCGCACATAATGTGAGGTACGAGCGGTTGCTGGAAATCAACGAGATCACCGACCGCCCGTTGTCCAGCGATATGTACGTCTATCTTGAACGTAAGCGTTTCAAAGGTCTGCGTACAAGGCATAAAGTTGCTGCCGGAGAAACCATGGCTGGTATCGCGCAACATGAAGGCATGCAGTTAAAGGCACTTCGTACGCTTAACCACTTGGAGGACGGCGAAGAACCTGCTGAGGGTGCAGTGCTTTACCTGCAACAGGAAGCTCCTAAGAAACCATTGCTGGCAGGTACAACTAATCCTGCTGAGCCGCCAACTGTTATAGCGCCACAGGAGGAAATTGCAGCGAAGGCTCCGGCTCAGCCATCAGAATTCATTTCAAAAGAGGAAATTAATGGCGGCGAGCCAACAGAAAACGAATTGCCCGAGCCTGTAACACAGGTTGTGGTTCAAACGGAAACCGGGCCCGCCACGGTCTTTGTTACATCCGTAGGTCCGGAAAACGCAGTTGAAACAACTAAGCCTGTTACTACTGCCGGCCCCGATCCTTCACCGGCACTACCGCCGGCACCAGCGGAAAAGCAGGTGGCGACTAAGCAAACATCCGGTACACCAACAGTGGAGCCGCCTGTGAACATTGCCAACGAAAAGCCGGTTGAAGAAGAGATTGCCGCAGCCAAAGCAAAACCAAACGACGAACCGGTTGACGAACTTGCCGCATTAAAGGCAAAGTTTGACAAGGTGGTGTACGCCCCCAAAACAGCAGAACAGCCGGTTGTGACTACTGAAGTTCCGGCAGAACCTGGAGCCGTTCCTGCGGAAGAAGCACCTGCACCAAAACAGGAAGAGGTGAAAACAATACCTGTTTCCGGGCCGAAATTCTACCTGGTGAAAAAAGGTGATACGGCTTTCAGCATAGCCAAGCGTAATAATATTACTGTGAAGGAATTGATGGACTGGAACAACCTGACCTTTGAAGGAATAAAAGTTGGCCAGCGTCTTCGTATAAAACAATAGCAAAATGAAGGTACAGGTACACGATAAATGGTTTGAACCTTACCTTCAGCGCGAGGCAATAGACAAGCGCATCAAAGAACTGGCAAAGCAGATAGACGAAGAGTACGACGACCAGAATCCGCTGTTCATCGGAATACTGAACGGCTCTTTTATTTTTGCGGCAGACCTTTTTCGTTCACTAACGATAAATGCCGAAATATCTTTTATTAAGCTGGCTTCCTATAAAGGCACATCGTCTACAGGCAGTGTAGTTACAGCTATCGGGCTCGATGAGAACCTCTACGACAGGCATGTGGTCATTGTGGAAGATATTGTTGACACGGGCAAAACATTGAGCGCTTTTCTCCCTGAGATCATACAGCGTCATCCTGCTTCCATCCGTATAGCTGCCTTTCTTACCAAGCCCAATGCGCTGCAATACAATGTAAAGGCAAGTTATATAGGGTTCGAAATCCCGGACAAATTTGTGGTTGGATATGGGTTAGACTACGATGGTCTTGGTCGCAATCTTCCAGATCTATACGTCCTTTCCGATCAATAAAAAATATTGGAAGGCACCGAGTTGATAAGTTTTGCCTGCTGCGCGTATGCGAACATCTTTTTTACGGCAGCTTCGCCGTTTGTTCCTAACTTGGTAGTGTAGTCATTCACGTACAATTCGATATGCTGACGCATCACCTTTTCTTCCATTTCCTGCGAATGCTGCGTCACAAAATTGCTTAACGCAGGATAGTGTTTCCATGAATAGGCCAGGCTTTGCCTGATAATATCGTCGACCTTCGCACAAAGATCGGCGTCAAATTTTCTTTTCATCACAATGCCTCCAAGCGGTATCGGCGCGTTCATCGTGTTTTCCCACCAGTCTCCCAGGTCTATGATCTTCTGCAACCCTTTTTGTGCATACGTAAAACGGCTTTCGTGTATGATAAGACCGGCATCAAATTGCCCGGATAAAACAGCGTTTTCTATTTCGCTGAAAACAAGCTCGTGTTTATTAATAGCATCTGGAAAGGAAAGAGATAGCAGTAGATTGGCAGTGGTATTAAGTCCGGGGATAGCGATCGACTTACTGTTTATGTCGGTAATGTCGATGGGAGTTTTGGAGATCAACAAAGGACCCACACCATTACCTAACGCACTGCCGCTATGCAACAGTGCATATTTTTCAACCACATGGAGGAAGGTATTATAGCTGAGTTTGGTAATATCAAGCTTACCTTCAACAGCCCAACGATTTAAAGTTTCTACATCCTCAAGCACATAGTCGAATTCGATCCCATGGGTGTCGATCTCGCCGTTCACCATGGCATCGAAAATAAAAGTGTCGTTTGGGCAGGGGCTAAAGCCTATAGTTAATTTCATAACCGCCTGCAAGTTAATGATGTGTTTAGAGTCTCTTAATATCTTTTAACAATTAGGCTATCTCGTCATTAATTTTCCATTAATGGCATGTTTTTAGAGTATTTCGTTCAGGATTATTGATGAAAGGTTAAAAGACATTGATTTAAGTGTGAGATGAAACTGATAGGTTATGCCAATGACAGAAGAACAAAAGAAGAAAGCGCAGTTGTTTTACCAGGAGGCGTTACAGTTGTTGAACGAATGCGGGGTGAACTACATGCTTGGTGGCGGCTTTGCTATGTTCCATTATACAAGGATATACCGCGATACGAAGGACCTGGATGTATTCTGTAGATCGAGCGACTATCCTAAAATACTTAAATTTTTTGCCGACAAAGGCTTCAAAACAGAACTTCACGACGTACGTTGGATAGCGAAGATTCATAAGGACGAACAATACATAGATGTCATCTACGATACGGTAAACAATATATGCACTGTAGATGATTCCTGGTTTGAACACGCACAGGCAGGCGAATTTGCGGGGCTACCAGTAAAATTCATTTCGGCAGAAGAGCTGGTATGGTGTAAATGTTATGTGCAGAACCGGGAGCGCTATGATGGTGCTGATATTAATCACATCCTGCTTAAGTATGGCAAACAAATGGACTGGGGCCGATTATTGAGCCGGATTGACAGGCACTGGCATTTGCTTCTATCGCATATACTCATGTTCCAGTTCGTGTATCCTTCCGACTATCATGAGATTGTACCACGCTGGTTGTTTGATGAGCTGATAGCACGGGCACAGGAGCAATATGACCTGCCACCGTCGATGGAAAAAGTGTGCAGGGGGCCGATAGTGGATAATACGCAGTACAGTGTTGATGTGAAAGAATGGGAGTACAAATCATGCACCATTAAAACCGTTTAACATTATGACTGAAGAGAACCGTAAAATAAGGATAGCGGCTATCGGGGACCTACACGTGCGCGAAAGCGATAAAGGCAAATGGTCACCGATCTTCAAGGAGGCTTCCCAGGTGGCAGATATGTTACTTATCTGCGGCGATCTTACAGATACAGGAGATGAAGGCGAAGCACAGGTTCTGACCGAAGAATTGAATATGTGCAGCATCCCGGTAGCAGCGGTGCTGGGCAATCACGACCACGAAAAAGGCCGGCATAAGCTGATACGCCATATCGTGCAGAATCAGAATGTGCATATCCTGGATGGTGAGTGCGTGGTGATAGAAGGTATTGGCATAGCAGGTGTAAAGGGTTTTGGCGGAGGATTTGACAGGCATATGCTTTCCATGTTTGGTGAAGGCGCGATGAAGGCATTCGTGCAGGAAGCTGTAGACGAAGCCTTACACCTGGATCGTGCATTGTCAAGATTGGAACATGAATTCAATTGTGAGAAAAAAATAGCCATCATGCATTACTCTCCAACAAAAGATACCGTGATTGGGGAGCCCGAGGCGATACATCCTTTCCTGGGTTCGTCGCGACTGGCTGAGCCGCTTGCCCGCCGCAATGTTACAGCGGCTTTTCACGGTCATGCTCATATCGGTACTATAGAGGCCGATCTGCCGGGTGGCACGAAGGTCTTCAATGTAGCCAGGCACATCCTTGAACGGGTGGAGTACAAACATCCGTTTTTTCTGTACGAGATATAGCTGACGCGTCAATATTAAGGCAACGCTAATATTTGTGCGCCAGTTCCATCGAATTTAAGCATTTACTTTACCAACAATCAAATAAGCGTTATCTTCGCAACCCCAAAGGTTCGGGAAGTGGCGCAGCCCGGTAGCGCACTTGTATGGGGTGCAAGGGGTCGCAAGTTCGAATCTTGTCTTCCCGACCAAAAATGGCTATCCAAATGGATGGCCATTATTTTTTGCCCTTTTATGTAACCCGGGAATTGATGTAAATTGGCAGCCTATCAACTTTCTGACATGTATTTTACTTCACAGGACATTACAGCACGCAGGCAAAAGCTGGCGGCAAAATGGGACGAACTTCTAAACACTGGCGAGGCAGTGCTGGTTTATTCCGGTGAGCCTATTCAAAAGCCAGGCGGGCTCGACCAGAACTATGATTTTATACCACACCCCGCATACTTCTGGCTGACTGGGCGCCGTCGTGAAAGCGAGGTGCTGCTGTATAGTAAAGACATGGGCTGGGTGGAATTTCAAAAAGATATCCCGGCTGAGGAGGCTGTATGGGAAGGTGAACGGAAAGACCTGCTTGTTTCGCAGCCTGGTAAGCCGAAAAAGGAACTCGATGACGTGGTTGCGAAATTTTCATCGGTATATCGTCTTGGTCAATCCGGCACACCGGTAGAAGGCAAGACATTTGACCTGCGTACCGCGCTCGATCGTGAGCGTCGTAAAAAAGATGCGGCGGAAGTAAGGTTCATTGAGCAACTGGCAGAGATAGCAAAGCATGGTTATCAAAGAATACAGGAAACCGTGCACCCGGGCATCACCGAGAAAGCGGTGCAACTCGCATACGAAGGAGAAGTATATACAAGAGGTGGCCATACCATGCCTTATGACACGATCGTAGGCAGTGGTACTAATTCTGCTATACTTCACGCATTGCCTACGCACAAGATCATTAAAGAGAATGAATACGTTTTGGTTGATGCAGGAGTTGACATATACGACTATTGTGTTGACATCACACGTATGTATTACGCGGGTAACAATGTTTCGCAGCAACATAAAGACCTGTACCAGCTAATACTTAGGGCGCACGAAGAATGCATGGCGATGTCGAAGCCCGGGGTAATGTGGCGTGATGTGCACATGCATGCGGCAAGAATTACGGTTGATGGTCTACTACAGCTTGGCATATTGAAAGGTAATGCAGATGAACTGTTTGAGAGAGGAGTTTCTTCAGTGTTTTTCCCGCACGGAGTGGGCCACCTTGTTGGTTTGCGTGTGCGTGATGCCGGGCACGAAGAGAATGTGCACCCGAAAACCTACGCCGGTGCGCGCTTGCGTGTAGACATTGAATTGGAAGAAGACCACCTGGTAACGGTGGAGCCCGGCTGCTATTTCATTTCTTCATTGCTGAACGATGAGCGGATACGCAGCAAATACAAAGACGAAATAGTATGGGATGAAGTTGCCAAATGGCAGCACATCGGTGGCGTGCGTATCGAAGACAATATTCTTATAACCGCTAATGGTAACAAGAACCTGACTATCGATGTCGCAAAGACAGATGTGTTCAATTAGCGAGTACTGATAATTGAAGTTTAAAGGCTGCTTCTCCGGCAGCCTTTTTGTTTGCTCTTCTTTGTTATTTGATAATATGGTGACAATTATCAATCATTTTCAATTTGAGTTTGAAGAATATGAATTTAACTTTAGGGTAATATTTTCACCTTTAAAAACCTGCTTATGAAAAAACTACTACTCTCATTATTTTTTCTCCTGCCCGCCATCGTTAATGCCCAAACCTACAAGCAGTATTTTGATGGGGCGGACACCCTGGGTACTAGCTTTATCGATGTTCAACTAGATACCGCCAGCAGCAACGTTTGGCAAATTGGCAAACCTCAGAAGCAAATCTTCGACAGCGCAGCCACGCAGCCTAATGCGCTTATTACTGACACGATCAATACATACCCGGTAAACAACATTTCGAAGGCGATGTTTGAATTGAAGTCGAGTATATGGGGAAGCTGGGGCATACTAGCTATACGCTGGAAACAAAAACTCGACCTGGACACTGGTAAAGACGGAGGTGTAGTGGAATTTTCCACCGACAATGGTGTTAACTGGAATAATGCATTCACCAGTTCGTCAGTCTACAATTTTTACGGCTTCAACAATGCTAACAAGGATACATTACCCGGCGGAGAGTATGCGTTCACGGGTACAGACTCGACATGGCGCGACATCTGGCTGTGCTTTGATAATTCGTTCCTGGGCTTGAATGATTCGGTACTTATCCGTTTTACACTTAAAACAGATTCTGTAGACAAACAGAAGGAAGGATGGATCATAGACAATCTGACCGCACACAAGACATGGGTACACACTGTGAAAAAAATGGAGGACAATCAGTACCTGCGCGTGTATCCTACGCAAACTTCGGGTATTGTCAATATCGAAGCCCAGAAACTACAGGAGTTCCATATCATCAAGAACATGCAGCTAATGGATATGCAGGGTAGAATTGTTGAAGAATTTGGTGTCAGCCCTACTAAATATTCCATTGACATCGGACGACATGCAGATGGAGTATACAGGTTGAAGGTAAATACCAATAAGCGCTCCGAAATATTTACCGTAGTACTGAAAAGATAATGATGCAGATGCGGAAGATAATTCTGCTTGGAATACTTATAGTAGCTGCCGGTTTCGGGAAACGATTTGCTCCTGAGCCATATCATTTTCCGGAACTGGCTTATTTTCCTCCCATGCCGCTTGCCGGGGACAACCCCGTAACAGAGGCCGGCGTGGATCTTGGCAGGCATTTATTTTACGACCCCATTCTGAGCAGGGACAGCACGCTTGCCTGTGCCAGCTGCCACAAACAAGCCGCTGCGTTCAGCGATGCGCCCAATGTGTTTAGTAAAGGGCACAACGAAGCATTGCTCGCACGTAATACCTTACCTCTGTTCAACCTGGCCTGGTACCCTACTTTATTTTGGGATGGCCGTGCTGTAAGTGTGGAAGAGCAGGTGTTCCATCCCGTGCGGGCACACGAGGAAATGAACCTGCAGTGGCCGGTTGCGGTACAAAGATTAAAACGGAGCAATTTTTATAAGGCTAAATTCAGAGAGGCATTTGGCAGCCGCCAGGTGGATAGTGTTAGTGTTGCAAAGGCAATCGCTCAATTCGAGCGAACGCTATTGTCTTACCGGTCTAAATATGAT
>CAMPKG010000119.1 GCA_946887085.1 uncultured Sphingobacteriales bacterium | reverse complement strand
CCCAGCCGGTTTACAGATTGCCCCCAGAACGATGTGCCTGATGCGGTGGTACTCCAGATAAAAAACGGCATCATCGAATTCCCTGATCCTGGCCCTCCTTACAAGAACGGCAAATTTACCGTAACTGAGGAAGAAGTATCGGGAACCATTGTCTGCACAAAGCCCATCGACCTCGGAGGAGAGATCGATGGCTACAACAGTTATATTAAAGCGACAAGGGTAAAACAGTAAAACAAAGCAAAGATCAATGGCCTCGTTCGAAAAGATGAGGCCATTTTTTATCAATCACATCGCCGTCAATCTCTCGATAAAATGCACCACCGAAGTATCCGACCAGTCGGCGCCGTTCACATGCTTCATAGCGATATTACCATCCTTACCATAGATGAACGTCGCCGGGTATTGATTGAACTTCATTGACGCAGGAATGTCCTGGTCTGTTATCATATAGAAGGGCAAAGTATAACCATGCTTTTTTGCAAAAGCATTGATCTTTTCGGGCGTATCCTGCCGCGAGGCGATGACGAAAACAATGTTGCTGTCATTTTTGAAGCGGTCGTATAGCTTTTGCACAGTAGGCATCTCGGCCACGCAGGGTATGCACCAGGTACCCCAGAAATTGACGAATACCACTTTGCCCTTCAATTGGGAAACATATTTTTCCTCCCCTTGCAGCGTGGTGTATTTAAAATCAAATTCCTCTTTCATTGCCGCAGGCACCACCGGCGCCTTCAGCCTTTTCTTGACGAGTGTTTCTCCCAGTTTTATAAAACCATAGCTGCCCGCAATGGCAAGCAGGGCAGAGGTAAGTATGCCCACCCAGAAGCCTTTCCAGAATTTAGTTTTAGGTTTTGTTTCCATAATCGTTCATTAATTATCCTTCCACCTCCACAGATGCATGCAGGCAAAGGTCCGGTAAGGCTTCCATTTGGCAGATAGCTTCAGCATTTTCTCGCGGAAGGCTTTTTTGTCGGTCGTATCTAATTTGTACAGTTTGGCCATACCCTGTTGTATACCCAGGTCGTCTACAGCGAATACATCTTCCCTACCCAAAGCAAACATCAGCTGCATTTCTACCGTCCACCTGCCAACGCCTTTAATGGGCAGCAGAAATTCCATCACCTCCTCGTCGCTCATTTTGTTCAGCTTTTTATCATCCATACCGTGTTCTAACGCATAGCTGGCTACATTTTGTATGTAATTCACTTTAGCATTCGAAAGGCCAATCCCTCGGAGTTTTTCAAAAGGCGTATCTACTATTTGCTGAGGTGTAGGTTCTTCACCTGCATATAATTCCAGGAAACGTTTGTAAATAACCCTCGCCACAGCCACCGAAAGCTGCTGGCTCATGATGGAAGCACAGAGGTGCAGGCAGAAGTTCTTTTTCTTTTTCAGGTCAATCTGTCCCATTTCAAGCAAAGGCTGAAATTTCCTGTCTTTTGCAAGATGGTCGATATAAGGGTGTGACTTTTTAGGCGGCATAGGATATAAAGATAGAATTTTCGATCTGATTAAAAAAGCGTATATTTGTCATTGTGAAGCCATGGTACGGGGGCATTAGCCCCTGCCTTCAGGCAGGGGTAGAAAAATAAGCTGTTAAGGCTTTAGCCGAAATACCGGCCGACAACAGATGGTCATTTTGGCTAAAGCCAGTTCTGGTGTTTCCGAGTTCGGGCTTGAAGGCGCGACTATTGCAGCCTGATCTTACAACAACAATGACCATCCAGGAAATGGTAAAAACTGACCAAACACATGAAAACAAAACAATATGCGAAAACCACTGTTACCAAAACCATCTACATCCATCATTTACAGCCTGTTACAAAAATAAAACACCCGAAAAGGCTAACAATTGCTAACAATTCCGGTGCTACAAAGCGGGCGACAATGATGCAGCAAAGCGTCGCGACATTGTCGCGCCAAACCATAGAACATTATCACATCCATCAATTATCTTTGCCCGCACATTTTAACCAGACATGAAGAATACACCTTTTACACAAAAACACATTGCACTTGGCGCTAAGATGGCCGAATTTGCCGGCTATAACATGCCTATCTCCTACAGCGGCATCAACGAAGAGCACCACACAGTGCGCACCAATGCAGGTGTATTCGACGTGAGCCATATGGGCGAATTCATGCTGAAAGGCCCAAAGGCGCTGGACCTGATACAACGTGTTACCAGCAACGATGCCAGCAAACTGACAGCGGGAAAAGCGCAATACTCCTGCCTGCCCAATGCCCAGGGCGGCATTGTTGACGACCTGCTGGTGTATTGCATTGAAGAGAACAACGTGTACATGCTGGTGGTGAACGCCAGCAACATAGAAAAAGACTGGAACTGGATCAGCAGCTTCAATACCGAAGGTGTTGAGATGCACAACATCTCTGACAAGACCGGTCTGCTGGCAGTACAGGGCCCTAAGGCCGTGCAGTACATGCAGCAGCTCACCGATATGGACATTACCAACCTTAAATACTACACTTTTGCCAAAGGCACCTTCGCCGGCGTTCCCAACGTGGTGGTAAGCGCCACGGGTTATACCGGCGCAGGCGGTGTGGAGATCTACTTCGAAGATAAAGACGGCGCAGGCGAAAAAATATGGGACGAGATATTCCGTGTGGGTGGCCCTGCAGGACTGAAGCCTATCGGCCTCGGCGCCCGCGATACCCTGCGCCTGGAAATGGGCTATTGCCTCTATGGTAATGATATAGATGACACCACCTCACCGCTGGAAGCCGGCCTGGGCTGGATCACCAAATTCACTAAAGACTTTACTGCACGTAATATCCTTGAGCAGCAAAAAGCAGAAGGCATCAAGCGCAAGCTGGTAGGTATTGAAATGATCGACAAAGGCATTCCCCGCCACGGTTATAAGATACAGAATGCAGAAGGCGCTGAGCTGGGTTATGTAACATCGGGCACACAGGCGCCTAGCCTGGGCAAAGCGCTGGGCCTCGCTTACATTCGAAAAGACTTTGCTGCTGAAGGCACTGATGTGTTCGTAATGATACGCGACAAAGCGGTGAAAGCGCAGGTGGTGAAAGTTCCTTTCGCCTAAGTTACGGGACGATAGTATAGTGGTTGACCGTATCGCGCATTTTGAAATAACGCGGTGGCAGATCCTTGTAAGGGAAGCTGCCCCAGGTTGGTACAAATGACGTTTTTTCCCTCATGGCCCATTTGGTTTGCGACAGCATATCGGTGATGAGGATGGATGCCGTGGTATCGCGCTCGATAGTGGACAGCAGCCAGAACTCGTAAGGCGTTGACCAGTGCATGTACAGGATATCCTGGGGTGCATGACGGGCATCGACCATCAGTTTCTGGTTGCGGTGGGCGAGATCGTAGTTGCGCAGCCAGTCGAGCCTCCGTTCGTAGCGCTGACCCACTACCAGTATGCGAACGGTAGCGGTGACGAGGATGAGCATAACGGTCGCAAGCGCCATGTGCCTTTTCCACTGCTCCACCCGCGGCAATACATCGAGTACCAGTGGAATTCCGAGGAAGGTGCCCAGTGCAAGGTAGAAGTTCTCGATATAGAATTCCTGCACGCCAGGCGAGTGGTAAGCCACGTTGATGATGAACATGAATACCAGTATAATTGCGGTAACCAGCGCCAGCTTCAGCCACTGACGCGTTGTAACATAGAGCACGGTAATGGCGATGAACGAGAGCGGTATCCATTGGTATTTAACCAGGCAGTTGTAGAGGAAGGTTTTATTGGAATGGAGGTTGATATAGTGCGGGAACAGGTATTTGATGTTGTTGAGATTGGCCATCGCACCTTCATCATAAGACGTCTTAAAGAAGCCAAGCTTAATGCCGAAAGTTGCTATGTATAAAACGCCGGCGAGCAACGCAAACTTAAATGGAAGCTCTTTGCGCAGGTAGAGGAAGGCAAGAGCAAAGAAGAAGGCGAACGATGCCAGCGCATGTGCAAACGCGATAGTGGGAATGAATGTCAGCAGCACAACTGCAGTAAGCAGCTTACGTTTGCGCAGGCGCTCGTTGCATACATACGCGAGGAAAGGAAAGAGCAAGACCTGCGCATGTATCAGTTCGGATATTGGCCAGTATATGGTGTGTACAGCGAACAGGGTTTGAAACACGAGCAGTGCTGCGCCCATTCGATAGTCCTTCAGCAGGTAGCCGCAGGCAAGATAACAGAGGAACTGGTAGACGACGAAGTTCAGGGAGAACATTAATTCCACCTGTCCCAGCGATAAGCCGAGTTTAGTCCCCAGTACGGGTAATACCTGGACCAGGCCCGAGATATAGCGGTAGTGTGGTATCCAGAAATCGCCGGTCCTGGCGATCTCAAAGCTGAAGAAAGCAGTATCGAACAGCGCAACACGCTCTTTGAAGAACGCCGTTGCGAACAGCAGCAACAACGCATACGCCAGCAGGCCTGCGTTGTATATTTTTTTGTAAATCATTCTATTAGTCACCGCTATATAACGCCATAAAACTATCTATTTAGTATCTGATTGCACCAAGTTTTTTTGTTTCTTTGCACTCGATAACGGCTCAAATCTCTTTATGCTTCCTAAGTACAATCGCGTCCTCCTAAAACTCTCCGGTGAATCGCTAATGGGCGATCGCAATTTTGGTATAGACCCTAAAATGCTGGAGCAATACGCGCTTGACATCAAAGCCATCACTGATATTGGCGTGCAGGTGGCCATAGTAATAGGTGGCGGTAATATTTACCGCGGCATGAATGAGTCTGAAACTGGTATCGAGCGCGCACAGGGCGATTATATGGGTATGCTGGCTACTGTCATCAACGGCATGGCGCTGCAGGCATCGCTGGAGAAGGTTGGCGTAAAGACAAGGTTGCAGAGCGCCATCAAAATGGAGCAGGTGGCCGAACCTTATATCCGCCGGCGTGCTATCCGCCACCTGGAGAAGGGACGTGTAGTGATCTTTGGAGCAGGTACGGGCAATCCATATTTCACGACTGATACAGCGGGCTCTCTCCGGGCCATCGAAATAAACGCCGATGTAATATTGAAGGGCACGCGCGTTGACGGCATCTACACCGCCGATCCTGAAAAAGACAAAACAGCTACCAAATTTGGTAAGCTTACCTTCTCTGAAGTTATCAGCCAGGGCTTGAAGGTGATGGACATGACTGCCTTTACGCTCTGCCAGGAAAACAACCTACCTATCATCGTATTCGACATGAACACCACAGGCAACCTGCTAAGTGTTGTTGAAGGGAAGAAAATGGGTACACTGGTGGCTAACTAACGCATACGCTTGCGTTTGTTGCGCTCGTAGTCTTCAAAAATATATTGGCCTAAACCATCGAGCGAGGAATAGAATGCCTTGCCATTGTTTACTTCCGTAAATGTTCTCACAAACCGTTGCAGGTATGGATCATTGGCGATCATGAACGTGATGACGGGTATTTTCAATCGTTTCATCTGCCCCGCTAGGTTTAAGGTTCTGTTCAATATTTTGCTATCTATTCCAAAGCTGTTCTTGTAATACTTGCTACCGATCTTCAGGCAAGTAGGCTTGCCGTCGGTTATCATGAATACCTGTTTGTTCGGGTTCTTTCTGCGGCGTAAAATATCCATCGCCAGTTCAAGGCCTGCAACGGTATTGGTATGATATGGACCAACCTGCAGGTAAGGCAGGTCTTTCATTTCTATCTGCCAGGCATCGTTGCCAAATACTACTATATCCAACGTATCTTTCGGATACCGCGTTGTGATCAGTTCGCTGAGTGCCATGGCTACTTTTTTTGCCGGCGTTATCCTGTCCTCGCCATATAGGATCATCGAGTGTGAGATATCGATCATCAGCACGGTAGATGTTTGCGACTTGAAATCTTTCTCGTAGATCTCAAGATCGTCCTGCTGCATATTCAGTTGTTCGATGCCATGATTGACAAATGAATTCCTTAGGCTACCTGTAAAGTCAATAGTATCTAAAGAGTCACCGAATTCATATGGGCGTGTCTCGGGGTTTATTTCATCGCCTTCACCGCTTCTGAAAGTATGATGGTTACCTCTCTTAGCTTTTTTCAGCTTGCCGAATATCTCCTCCAGCGACTGTTTGCGGATAGTTTGTTCTGTTTTGGGTGTTATACGATATTGACCATCGTTTTCGTTCTCCTGCAGGTAACCCTTGTTCTTCAGGTCTTCGATAAAATCCCCGATGCCGTACTCGTCGCTGGTAAGTCCATACTCGCGATCAAGCTGTGTGAGCCAGTGCAGCGCTTCAGCAGCATCACCACTGGTGTACTGCAACAACTCCACAAATGTTGCAAACAACCTGTCGAAAGGGGTTTTGCCATCTTGCGGCGGTTCATACTTTGAAAAAACAAATCCCTTCATCGTTTTATAAAGTTACGGATTGTTTGCCCATCGCATGATGCAGCGCCATTGTTCATGAACATAACTCTATAGCTGCCGCCTATAACATTTGCAACTACTCGGAATGGTTGCTAATATTCGTAACAACCAATATCTGGTCTCGTATCAGTCCTCTGTTTCCCATCCAGGTCAATGGAAACCGCGGGAATACCCGCATCCTTTAGCGGGGAGCTTTCTTTAAAATGGAAATCCCACTTAGTTGCGTCCAAAAATTGGGGATCCTGGTTGATGATGCAATTTGTTTGTGTTACGAAATCCGGTATGGCGTCTTTTTTCCTTAGCAGACAATTGATAAGCTTTACATTATATTTATATTGCTCTACACGATCAAAATATGCTTCATCTTCCAGTGAACCATAGATGACGCAATTGCGAAGCGTAGCCTGCAGATCGCTGGCTATATATTGTCCGTTACCTACATCGAAATAATTAAGCACAGCAACCGAAGGCTCTTTCAGGTGGCTTACTTTGTCGGTACTGTAGATCACAAAGTCGCAGTTGGTAATATCGTACACGCCACCCTGAATTATTGCGAGTGCCTGCGCCCCACAGGCAGTCACCAAACAGTTCTCAGCTTTTAAAGAACCCTGGAAACTGAGAATACCGTAGCCGATTGAATTCTCAATGATGGTATTGCTCATCCTCAGTTGGAAAGTATCCGGATCGATCAAAAGATCTGGTTCCAGCTGGATAGCTGAAGGCAAACCCGCTCCCGTGCTGTTACCACAGTTCCTCAGTATGGCATATTCTATTTCATTATCGTAACTGTAACGGAAGAAATAAATGCCTCCCCATTCAGCCGGGTACCCTTCATAGCCAAAGTAATCCCTGTCCAGCCTGTCCCCCTGGAAGACGACACTATCCTGTTTTGTTCCCTTTACCTTAAGCGTTCCTTTTACATACAAGCGCGAATCGGCATGCACATATACCTTACAGCCCGCAGGTATTGTCAATGTTACGTTCGAATCTACTAGGGCATTGTGAATGATCACGTATGGTTTCTTATCACTCCAGGTCTGGCTTTGGCTGATCACGCTATCTACTATATAGTTCGCATCCTGCCCATAAGCGATCACCGGTATCGAAAAATCTTTGCCATTCAATGTTGCTATCAGCTTATCCACGATAACAAACGGGTTGTTCTGGTTACGCGGGTCGATCTTTACTGTGGCGAAAACGTGAATGCTATCTTTTGCGGCAACTTCAATATTTGACACTGCATTCCCGGGCTGACCATTTACATTAATACGAAAGAATGAGGCATCGCCACTTGCCAATCTCACCGAGCCGATCGTTACCTTCTGGTTCTGCGGATTAAATATTTTAACACCTATAGTAAAACTACCCAACGACGTAAAAACGGTGTCAAAACTCAGCGTATCAACCGAAAACCGCAACTCTCCACCGGACGTCAGGAGCTTTTCCTTACGGCAGGAGGGCAAAACAAAAAGAAATGAAAGGGCAATAATTATTATAGTACTTAACCGCATGAATATTATTTACAGGGTTTTGTAAAGTTAATCGAACCTCTATTATAACGAACCGTGACCATAAATATTTTGCAGCCTCCGGTTCTTTGCATTACGGCGCTCCAAAGCTATTTTTGTTGTTCATGGGTTTTATAACGCTGTTATCAGATTTCGGCCTGCAGGATGCCTCTGTGGCATCAGTAAAAGGCGTTCTTGCGCAGCACCTTCCCGAAGCCCGAATTATTGATATCAGTCACGAGCTAGAGCCTTTTTACCTGCAACAGGCCGCTTATTTGCTGCTTTCCTCTTATAAAAGCTTCCCGCAGCATACCTGCCATATCCTTTTGTTTGATGTTTTCTACGATGCCACTCCAAAACTCGTCATTTGTGAAAAAGACGGACACTATTTCCTGGCACCAGACAACGGGATTCTTTCGCTGACTTTCGGCTTTACACCGGAGAATGTCTGGAAAGGATTTGAACTTCCGCCATCTGGCGGGTTCAAAGATTGGCTGGACGCTGTTGCCAAACTTGCAGCGACATTACAGACGCAAACTCCGGAGCTGCTCGGACTGGAAGCATACGAATTACGAAATTCCCCTCAACACCTTCGACCCAAAATAGATGGTAATACTGTAGAGTGCCACGTTATCCATATCGACAGGTTCGAAAATGTGATATTGAACATTACGAGGGAACAGTTTGAAAAGATAGGCAGGAACAGGCCATTCAGCATACAATTCATGCGCGATGAGGCGATAACCGGGATCAGCACACACTATACTAACGTGCGCGAAGGAGAGAAGCTTTGCCGTTTTAATCATACCGGGTATCTTGAAATAGCCATCAACCGCGGTAAAGCGGCCAGTCTGCTCGGCTTGAAATTGCACAGGGAACAACACCTGATCTACAACACCATTAAAATAAGCTTCGAATGATATTCAGGATCGTAAAGATGACTTTTGAAAAGGAGAAAGTGCCTGTGTTCCTCGAATTATTTGAAGGTCGCAAACGGCAAATACGTCATTTTGATGGTTGCCGACACCTGGAGCTTTGGCAAGACGGGCACGATGAAAATGTATTCTTTACTTATAGTATCTGGGAGTCAGAACAGCATCTCGACCATTACAGGTTCTCAGAACTTTTTAAAGACACCTGGAAGCATACCAAAGCGCTTTTTGCCGACAAGCCCCAGGCATGGAGTGTACTGCAAAAAATAATAGTTGAATAACAAAAGGCCGGGAAGATCCGGCCTTTTTTACTACATATTCGAGAGTATTTTTTCCTGCACCTCTTTTAGCTGGCCTTCGCTCAGCTTCAGCTTTGGGCGCGTAAAATTCAGATCGTCTGACGAATTGATAGGCAACAGGTGCATGTGCGCATGCGGTACTTCCAGGCCTATTACGCTTATACCACAACGGTCGCAGGGAAAAGCTTTTTCAATTGCCTTGGCGATGGGTTTTGC
>CAMPKG010000118.1 GCA_946887085.1 uncultured Sphingobacteriales bacterium | reverse complement strand
GTTGTACACAGTAAAAACATCAGACCAGTATTTGGTCGCATTCACTTTGTCCAGCGAACCCTGGATCACCGGCCGGAAAGCATTGGTCAGTTCGCCAGTCGTCCTGTTTTTCAGGTAGTTGGTCGCTGCGCCCTGCCCGCCGCGCACTATAGATATACCATCCGATATTGACATGCCGGAGATGGCATTTACAAAAATGGGCACGGCTTTGGTCGCCGCGTCTTCAGCCGCACGGTTCATCGACAGGATGGCCTTATCCACCTGGTCGCCCATGCCTATGGAGCGGAGCGTGTTCTCCACCTTTTTCGCCTCCGGCGGCATCAATATCTTAATAAGCTGGTTGCCGAAATACCCGTTCAGGCTGGACAGTCTGCCCGATGCATTTTGGGTACCTATTTTCAACGCCTCGCGCAAAGCCGCCACTGCTTCGTTGTTAGTATAGCTGCCCCCCTGGCTGCTGCCGGTATTGATACCGGCATCGCTAGCTGCCTTTTTTGCCTTATTTAATACGTCACCAAATTGCGCCTGTGCCGTGGTTGCTCCTGCCAGAAACAAACCCGCGATCATCAATGTTTTTACCACTTTAGTCATGCTCACTTAAAAAAATTTATACTTATCAAATATAATACAAATCAGAACCCGCCCTGCTCGGCATTGTCATAAGTTTTTAAATTATTGCGGTCTTTTTCAGGAACGGCATTATTATTTCTTCCGCGGCGGCCACCCGACTGGCTGCGCATATCGGATTTCCCAAACCTGTAGGTGAAGCTGATGTTGCCTATACGTGTCTCTCTGTCGCGGTAAACGCTTTGAGTGTACAGCGGCATATCATACAGTGTAGTGAATTTGCGGGTGTTAAATATATCCGAAACGTTCACTACCAACGTTGCCTTATTGTTCAGCAGGTTTTTGCGGAGGGCCACATCGAGCCACCATGCGTCCAGCGTTCTTCCCTGCGCTACTACTTTAGGTGCTTCATAGTTACCATTCACCTGCAATGAAAACCCGCCGGGTAATTTCAGGTTAGTATTTGCTTTGCTGAACCAGCTAAAACCACTGTTATTCAATGTAGGATCAATATTCGTGCCCCTTACCTCATTTTGGAAAAGATTAGCACTTGCCGTCACATCCCATATCGGCAGTATCTGCGCGCGGCCTGTAAGCTCCAAACCATATGTTACTCCACTATTAAGATTACGGGGTTGTGAGAAGGTAGTACCATTCGCATAAAACACGCGGTACCGCTCTATCAGGTTTTGCGTATATTGATAATACGCACTTGCTATGAAGGTATGCCCTTTCCCGAACTGCCTGCTGTAGTTCAATTCCGTGTTATGTATGAACTCAGGTAGAAGGTCGGGATTACCCATGCTGGTATCCTGCGGGTTCGACAGGTCGAGGTAGGGCATCAGCCTCCAAAAACCCGGACGGTCCGTACGGCGTGTATAGCTCAGGTAGATGGCTTGCTCTTTCGAAAGCTTGTATGATATGAACGCCGAAGGGAAAAGGCCAAGGTAATCGTTGGAGTATCTCTTGCCGGCTGATGCCCGGGCTGTGCCTTCATATGTAGCATATTCCAACCTCAATCCGCCGTTGAACGACCAATTTTTGTACTGATCGCTGTAGCTGGTATATGCAGCGTGTACGTGCTGACTGTAATCGTAATCGTTTAGTAACAGTACGTCTACCTGTTTTCCGGTACCCGAATCGATCGTAGGGTTGTTGCTGCTTTCAAACCAAAGGAGTTGCGATTTCCAGCCCGCATCAAGTTTGCCATTCTTCGTAGCGAAAGGTGTTGTGAAGTCTGCCTGGCCATTCAGGCTTTTATTTCCTCCGCCGCCGGGTGCGTCCTGGTATACAGGACGCGACACTTCCGTTTCGCTGCTGTCATAGCCATATGTAGTATAATGCTGCTCACGTTGCACCCGCGTTGTAGCGAAAGTAACATTGGTGGTAAGCTCTTGTTTTGGTTTATTAAATTTATGTTTGAAGTCAAGAGAAGTAGAAGTAGAGAATGGCCCCCCAACATTATCTGACACGCGGCGCTGCATAAACTCCGGAAGTCCATCTGTATTATAAACTCTGTACGTAGAAACTGCATTCCCGCCCCATTGCATCAAATTCAGGTTTTCTGTAAGCGTGATTGAATTTTTATCGTTTATAGTATACTCGCCCCCGATAGTATTGAACCATCCGCCAAATGTGCGCATGTTATTTTCGTAGGTGTTGTAGTAAGCTCCGTTCAGGTTATTACGTTCTGTGGTTGTCCGGTGATAGTTCCTGTTCTTGCGAAAGTTGCTGTTGAAAAACACATTCCATTTTTCGTTCCTGGCGTTCAGGTTGATACCGCCATTATATTTATCGCGTGTACCCGCACCAGCCGTTACCGAACCATTCAGGCCAAATCGCCGGTCTTTTTTTGTAACGATATTGATGATACCGCCCATTCCCTGGGCATCGTATTTGGCAGAAGGGTTAGTGATCACTTCTACACTCTCGATACTGGAGCCGGGCAATGCCTGCAATGCAGAAGCCGCATCACCACCTAACAAGGTTGCCGGCTTGCCATCTATTAACAGCGTAACATTGCTTTTGCCTCGCAGGCTTACCGTGCCGTCAACATCTACAGCTACTGCCGGTACATTCTGCAACACATCGGCGGCACTACCCCCGGCAGTAGTAATGTTCTTTTCTACGTTGAAAACTTTTTTATCTACCGCCAGTTCCATCACCCTGCGCTCACCGGTTATTTGTACTTCCTGCATTACAGTGGACGATGATTTGACGGTGATGGGCGCCTGCTTTTTGTCCAACGCTTCTGGCCGAATCTCGATATCTCCGATAGTGCGCTGGACAAACCCGATACCGCTGATACGCAGCAGGAATTTACCGGTGCCGGTCTGTTCTATTTGGAAATTCCCATTGTCGTCGGTAAGGCCTCCATTTACTACGCTTGAGTCAGGCTTTAACAGGGTAACCGTTGCGTATTCAACAGGCTTTTTTTGCTCGTTAATGATCTTACCCGATATCTTGCCGGGTTTTTCGGCGGTTTGACCTATGGCCGAGCTAACGAATAAACAAACCAGGTTAAGGACCAACGCAACGCGATATAAGTACATATAATTCCGATAGAAAGGGCAAATTTGACGGAAATAAATGACATAGGATTAACCCGCGAAGGATAAATATTGTTAAAACCGGCTTATTAAACCTTTTTACGCTCCAGGCCAATAGTGATTTCCACCAAATACCGATCCCTATCGGCTGCGGTGCGGGAAATGAGCTCTGCGATGAACCCTGCCAGGAAGAACTGGGTACCGATGACCATAGCTGTAAGGGCTATATAAAAGCCGGGTTTCGTTGTAAGCCCGTAGTTGGGGCCCACCCATAGCCGGCCGATCACCAGGGACGCAGTGATTATAAAGCCAACAAGAAATACGACCAGACCCCAGGTACCGAAAAAATGCATGGGCTTTTTTCCGAACCGGCTCATGAACTGGATGGAAAGCAAATCGAGAAAGCCATTAATGAAGCGCTCCCAGCCAAATTTGCTATGGCCGTATTTGCGGGGGCGGTGCTGCACTATTTTTTCTCCAATCTTCCGGAAACCCGCAGCTTTTGCCAGCACTGGTATAAACCGGTGCATCTCGCCATAAACTTCTATGCTCTTTACCACATTACGCCGGTAGGCTTTCAGCCCGCAGTTCATGTCGTGCAGCTTAATGCCCGAAATGCTGCGGTTGACAGCATTGTATAGTTTAGATGGGATATTCTTTGTTATCGCGTTATCATAGCGCACTTTCTTCCATCCGCTGACCAGGTCGAAGCCATCGGCAGTTACCATGCGGTAGAGTTCCGGCACCTCGTCCGGGCTGTCCTGAAGGTCGGCATCCATAGTGATCACGACGTTGCCAGAGGCAGCTTTAAACCCTTCGTTCAGTGCGGCACTTTTGCCATAGTTGCGTTGGAATTTAATCCCTTTAACAGCAGGGTATTGCTGCGCCAGTTCCTGCACCACTTTCCAGCTGTCATCGGTACTGCCATCATCCACCATAATAACCTCGTGCGCATACCCATGCTCGGAGCATACCTTCTCTATCCAGTCTACTAACTCCGGCAACGATTCTTCTTCGTTAAAAAGAGGTACAACGATAGAGATGTCTGTGTGCATGCAACGCTAAAATACGGGAAATTAAATGGTCATGTTCGGAGGCCTTTCGCCTTTCTTCTTTGCAATGGCCGCACCGATCAATGAAAAAATAGCACCAACAAACATAGTTCCGAATATAACCCCTGCCACGCCAACAGCTGTTGAGTTCGTTATTTTCAGGTTTGCTTCAATCTGTTCTTCACTCAGGTTCGTTTCTTCCATCCGTTGCCTGGCAATTTCCATTCCTTCTTCTCTCATTTCAGGAAAAAGCCACAATGAGACAAAATACCAGGCTAGTAGTACTAACGCAATGATGGCGGTTGCTTTGAAACCACTGCTAAAAACATTCCCAAAACTAACATAGTGATCATTCATTTTGGAAAACGCAACGGCATTCAGAATTATACCTGTCAGAAATATTCCATACACCACTAAAATTGTCCATGGTTCAAATGCTAGTCCCACGAGATAAAGGACAACACTTACAATAATATAGGCGAACGCTGTAAGACCGCGATAGATAGATAGAGGCTGTGTGTTTGTTATATATTGAAGGGAACCGAGAGCTTTTTGATTATGCGTAACTGGCGGCCCGGCTAGTCTTCACCGACAATAGGATTTTGGCGCGATGTCGATTACCTTTGCGCGACGCTGGTTTTTTCTTCAGTTGTAAACAAAGTAAGCGCGGCATTGCTGCCTTCTTCCATATCAGTCGCCGGCAGGCCAAATATCTTACGGGGCTGCACCGACAATGCATCTACCAGTCTTTCAATACCGACCTCCTTGCCCACACCGCTGAGTATGACATTGAATGCGATCTCCTGGATGTTCATTCCATCAGATGCATATTCAAATTCTTTTTCTTTTGCATCCCATTCCTGCGGGCGGTGATGGGTAGCGATGCAATCGATGGTGCCGTCTTTTAACCCCGCAATCAATGCTTGTCTGTCTTCCTCGCTGCGCAAGGGCGGCATCACTTTATACATGCTGCTGTAGGCGGCAAGCGCCTTGTCGGTCAGCGCAAGGTGATAAGGTGTTACAGAACAGGTTACCTGCAATCCTTCGGCTTTTGCCTTGCGGATCATGTCCACTGTTTCCTTACTTGATACGCCCGTTATATGCAGTTTTGATTTTGTATATCGGAGTAATTCTATATCGCGATGCACCAGCAATGTTTCTGACATCACCGGTATGCCTGCCATGCCCAGTCTTGTAGATTCCGGTCCTTCGTGCATTAATCCACCCGCAGATAGGGAAGCTTCAACTGGTATCTGCACGAGTTGTCCGTCGAACGCTTTTACATACTCCAGCGCTTTCAACATCAGGTTGGCATTCTGTATTGGTTTCCATCCGTCTGTGAAAGCTACTGCGCCGTTGCTGCGCATATCCATCATCTCCGACAGCACCTTGCCTTCTATGTCCTGCGATGCAGCGCCCATAGGATGCAGCGTCACGACATGGTTGGCTGCCCGTTGCAAGATGAACTGTACAACTGACTTGGTGCTGACTGCCGGATTGGTGTTTGGCGCCAGCAGCACATCGGTGAAACCACCTGCTGCGGCTGCATTGAGTCCTGAATGAATGGTTTCCTTATGCTCAAATCCCGGCTCACGGTAATCGGCAAAAACATCTACCCAGCCGGCGCTCACACATAAGCCTTTTGCTTCAATTACTTTGTCTGCCTTGTCTTTGATAGAAGAAGCTACCGACTTTATCCGGCCATTTTCGACTAAAATATCCACCACTTTACCATGAGATCCCGATCGTGGGTCCACGATCTTAGCCTGTCGGATGAGCACGAGCATAAATGCTATTGTGTAGCTGCGTTTTGTTTGCGAAAGCCGCCTGCCAACAATACTGTTTCGGCAACCAGCATTAACAGGGCTAAAATAACACAAACTTTCCAAAGCGGGAAACTACCGAAGGCAGAACCGCTCCCTGCTGCGCCTATATTGTCGCTGTTCAGCCAATGTATGTTGTCGCCTTTCCACTCGTTGCGCAGGCCGCGCAGGTTCCAGGTTTCCAGTACCGATTCTGTTCTGTCCTGGTTGAGGCCGATCATGGCACTATCGGCTCCCGCCGCGGCCAGCGTATAAAAACCGGGCTGCTGCGCTACCTGGTCAACATATACTTCTACGCCCCCACCACTGGCGCGTTGTGGCGGTATCGCGTCCAGGCCTTCGCCATATATGTGCACCATGTTGCGTTCACTGGCATCGCTCAGAGGCAGGAAGGCCGACTGTTGACGCCCCGCTGTAAGCGCATACACATCACCACCGCGCGACTGCATGGCCATCTGGTAAAGGAAGGGCACAAAGAAATAACTGCCGGGGAAATTACCCGATTGCAGGTCGGCTGAGGTAGCGCAGATATAAAGCTGCCCCTGCGAAGGCGTATACCTTGCCAAAAACGGATCACCATTGCGGAAACTGAGTATGGACTGCTGGTTGGCGGACAATCCGGCGTTAATGGTATAATGCCAGTTGGCTACCGGCAATTGCACATTTTCCGGTATACGCTCAAATAAGTCGCGGACCAGGGGACTGCCCTGTTGCAGGCTGCTTACCGTTTGCGATGCCGTGTCAACACTTTCAAAAGATATTTCCCCGATCTGCTTGAGTCCGCCATTAAAAGCGCCAAGGCTGTTTGTCCTTCCCGGAAAAATACAGATGGTCTGGCCTTGTTGCAAAGCATTCGCTAATACTTTTCCAAGGTTATCGTCTATCCGGGTTACATTATTCAGGATAACCAGGTTGTATTCGCGAAGATCAGTGGGTGGTTGTGTGACCGGCAACTGATTGAGGCGAAAGCCGGGGTAAGCGCGGAAGGCGGCCTGTATATATGGATTGGCCTGCCCTTCGTTCAGTGTCAGTACCGATAGGTTAGGGGCACTGCGCGCAGCAATGCGAAAAACATCATCGAAGCGAACTGCTGCATCATTGATGGTAAGCGTTATCTGTTGCCAGCGCGTATCGTTTACCTGGAAGCTAAGTGTGTCAACACTTTCCTTTTTATCATTGAAAGTTAATTGCGCTGCACTTTTTACCTGGCCATTGATAGAAAGCTGCAACACAGGTTCTTCATCCGGCAGGTCACCAGTAGCTCTGCTGTGCACAATGAGCTGGTTGCCCTGGCCTGTTTGTAAAACAGGGCTGCCCAGGTAAGCAGTATCGATATATACATTGCGCGTACGCTCCGCTTGCACGGGCACACCGTAAAAACTGATATTATTCAACAAAGCCTTGTCTTGGGTTATAGCAAAGGCATTGCGCTGAAAATCAGAATAATAATAAAGGTCAGCGCCACCGGCAGCTTCCGTTTGCAGGAGGTTTTGAACTGTTGTGAATACCTGAGAAGATGTTTTGGTGTTTGAGGTAATGTCGATATTGTTGAGCTCAGTGAGTATTTTATCCGCAGGGAGTGGCTGGTAGCTGACAGGTTTGTCATTCGTCAGCAGCAGAAACCTTGTGCCCGGTACTGCCTGGCGTACCTGCCGGCGGGCAGACTCTTTAGATATCTCCAGCAGGCTGCGTGCCGACTTCTTCAGCGACATGCTGCCGGAGTTATCTATATATAATACCTGCAACTTGTTGCCGGTTTCTTTTTTACTGCTGCCGCCGAAGAAGGGCTGTGCGAACGCCAGTATCAATGCTGCAAGAAACAGCATACGGAAAGTGAGCAATAGCTTATACCGCACCTGTGATTGCTTCTGCGAGCGGAGTTGTATGTTCTTCAGGAAGCGGGTATGCGGGAACAATACCGTTTTGTACCGGCGCAGGTTGAACAGGTGTATCAGCACCGGTATAGCCAGCGACAGCCCTGCGATCAGGAACAAAGGGTATAAAAAGCTCACAGTCTCAAATATAAGTGCAAATAGGTGATTAGCTAATGTCGAGAAAGCTAATTATGGTTTTTTTAAGAAATGTGAAGTTTAAAACTTCTTCGCCTTCAATGCCATAATACGCCGATAAGCCTCATTGATTCTTTCTTCTTTTATGGCCTGGAAACCCACGTGCGCCCGAATGATCTGGTGCACCTGTTCAGCAGACACACGGCCTTGGGTATTGGGGATCGTATTTGCAAACATTACTACATCCACACCGGCATTTATCGCCATAACGATAGCTCTCACAAAGCCAAAATGCTCGGCAATGGCATGCATCTGCATATCGTCGGAAAAAACTACACCGTCGTATTTCAGGAAATCGCGCAGTTTCCCGCCGATGATCTCCTTAGATAGCGTAGCGGGCAGCGTATCGAAATTCCGGTTGATGATATGGGCAGTCATGATGGCATCTACATTCCCCGACTGGATGATATTCTGGTAAGGTTCGAGCTCAAGGAACTTCCAGGTGTTGGTAACATCTGCAATACCGAGATGTGAATCGTTCGTGGAGCTACCATGGCCCGGAAAGTGTTTCAAAATAGTTTGCACGCTGTTTTCATGATGTGCTTGTATGCAGAGCAACGCATGCTTGCTTACTATGGCGGGGTCAGAAGAAAAGCTGCGGCCGACTTTTACGATAACAGGGTTGTCAGGGTTTACAGCAACATCTACGCATGGTGCATAATTGAGGTTGATGCCGAGGTCACGCATTTCAGCGGCCAGCCTGCGGTTGTAAAACAATGTAGAATCTGCATTGTCGAGTGCGCCGAGATGCGCGGCGGAAGGCATGCCCACGAAACCATATTTTTCTTTCAGCCTATGCACCTTACCACCTTCCTCGTCTATCGTGATGAACAACGGAATACGCGCAACTTGCTGCATCGTAGTTATCAAATTCCTGAATGAATCGGCAGAGTTTGTTTTGGCTATGTTTTTTTCGAAAAGTACCACGCCGCCGATTCGTCCATCACGTAGCTGCGTGAGCAGGGTATCATCTGGCGCTATCATCGTCCGCTCTTCGATGCCTATCATTATCATCTGGCCTATCTTGATGTCGAGACTGTCGATAGTTTTGGTGATGATTGTGCTGTCTTTCTTTCTTTCTGGCGTGGTACGCGCTACGCGTGTAGTTTTACAACCAAATAAGAACGCAGCCAGCGCAACAAGCGAAAGATAATGATACACGATCCTGGTCATGGGCATATTTTGCTCCTGCAAAGAAAGGGAAAATAAAGTGGTGCGAGGAAAGCTCTATTACTTTCCCTCGAGCTGTGCCGTTGCTTCATTGACAGCAGTACCAAAGTCGCGCACATGCTTCGGCAGGCTTTCGACATCTGAAGTGATGTTCC
>CAMPKG010000117.1 GCA_946887085.1 uncultured Sphingobacteriales bacterium | reverse complement strand
TTGCTACAGCCCTTTTCGTAGAGGCCGAGGGCTTGCCCTCAACCTGCAGATAGAGACCTATCCGCACCATTTTCACCAAATGCACTTCAGACCAGTAAGTGCGTAGATAAAAATACTAAATTTAGCTGAGCGGCGATACTGCGCCGGATTGCAAATCCGGTGGCGAGGGCTCTGCACCGCAGGATTCTGTACCGGACTGATTAGCACAACAACTGATCTAATCATTATTTGTGCGACCGGTGGCGTGGGCCTGCGGTTTTTGTTTGTATGCGGCTCTGCGAATGCCGCAAGGACGTTTGCGGTTGTTTCGTCGCTCCATCCGTTTTGCCAGGTTCCGCAGTTTTTGAAGTCCGGGAATTGGCGGTGGGTATGCGTACGTTGTCATGTTGTATAAAAATACAATAAATTGATGTGAATAGCATTCCGAACGATGAACCCCGCACATGCGGGACAGGCGGTGCATACGCCGTCATCGCTTAACAGGCAGATGCAACTTAGTACCAAACCTCATCGACACCTCTTACCTCAGCACCTCCCCCGGCTTCGCATCTGCGTTACATTTTGGCAAGCCTCCGCCCCTCCTTAAGGAAAGGAGGGGAACTTACTGTTTATTAAATCATATAATTGTCGTATATTTGTGGTGGTAAAAGACCACCCCGACGGCTTGTTGTCTTTTTAATTGCGTCCACCCCTCCTTCGCCCGCGCACATGTTCTACGCAAGGAGGGGAGCCTAAAGGGGGCTTTTTGAAGCCAAACACGATGAAAACAACAATTGAAACGGCCAAAAAACAACAAAAACTGTTGTTGCCGGGGGCGCCTGATTTTCACCATCCGCGCCGGGTGCGGGTTTCAGCCCGGTACTACACCTCGCCAACCCCGGAATTCGGCCATCAGGGCATTGAAAATTCAACAAATTTCAACAACGGATATGAGAAATTGCGATCAGTGTCGTCTGTGTTTGTTCAGCAATTCACCATAATGCGAAAACGGTATCTTTCTGTAACATTTTCGGGCTGGAATGCAGTACGGGCACGGTTATCCCGGCGTGGGCGAGAAAATTCCCGCCGTCGCGAAGCTATGGCGGGCAAAGGGAAAACAAGTGTTTTCGGACAACAGTTTATAACAAATTCGGACCACCCCGACAGGTTGATGTCTTTTTCAAAGGTATCTGCCCCTCCTTGAAAAAAGGAGGGGAGCAAAATGGAATTCATGACAAAACTGACAACCGAGCACGGCGAGCTCATGAGCGCCACTAAAAATAACAATGATGCGAATAACTTTCGACAACCCACATCAATCGTTTGGACGTCCGCCTTCGGGCGAAGGGAATTATGACAAAGGTTGCGACTGACTGCAGCGAGCTCATAAGAGGCGTCCGCCTTTGCCAAGGCTACGGCGGATGAGAGCGGATGACCGATAAGAAGGCTGAGAACTATAATAAATGTTTGGAGGCAAAGGCTCGGCCGGAACCGGATTTCAGATAGCGCTCAAACTCGTAGGCTTTGTACCGGTCGGGGAATGAGCAACACCATACCAGCCTGGCAGGCAGATGTGTTTTCGTAGCAGGCAGCGACCTTTTAAATGCCGGGCAAAACGTTCTTTGACATTGACAGTGCAACCTACATAGTGATTGCCATTGGCCAGTTGCAGTATGTAAACGTAAAACCACATGGAAAATGAAGATAGGAACTATCCTAAATCAAATGGCGGACTTCGTCCGCCGAAGCCCGCCACAGGTGATTTAGGTACGTCGACCAGCTTTAGTGCTAACCGATGAACAGCCCACCTACGCTAAAGCTACGGCGGGCGAAGGCGGAGAGAGAGGTACATGAACTTACCTATCCAACAAATTGATTATCAATTAAATAGTCAAGCCTTCACTTAACAACTCACGAATAACTCACTGGCTATAAAAAACTACATTCAAAAAATAAAACTACTCAACTTTTTTAACTTCAAAAGACATCGATTTTTTTTTCAGATTTGCTTAATAACCATTCAAAACTAAAGGCGACCACATTATGCGATCACCTTTAGTTTATTCGGATAAATTGATCTAATTGATCGTCACTTTAGCCCTGTATACTTGCGTACCGTTCTTAACCTCCACCATGTATACGCCTTTTGCTACATAGTTAAGGTCGAAGGTCAGTTTACTATCAGGCATGAACATCTTCCTTTCTATCAGTTTGCCGTTTATATCCATAATGACAGTTTCTCCACCCTTCACTGCATCAGGCAGGTCTATTATGAATATACCGGTACTCGGGTTCGGATAAACCTTCACTTCGTTCACTACAAGACCGTTCATGTGGTCATCGTAATGTTCTTCATCCGGGCTGTTGCCGTTTTTAGACTGTGGACAATCGCCGAGTACACAGCCATGTGCCAGGTGGGCAGGGATCGCTGATGCAGGCAGGCAAAGCTGCTGAGGATTGTTGTTGTTGCCCGGAGGATAGTGGCATATTCTGATCTTATTGCCACAACGTACATCTATCACATTTACAGTGAAGCTTTGCGTGATCGTGCAACCGGTACCGTCAGTGATGGCCACTGTGTAGGTAGTAGTAGTTGTTGGGCTCACCGATGTAGTTGCTGCTGTTGGATTAGCCACGCCTGTGGTGGGGCTCCAGCTGTAGCTGTAAGCACCTACGCCATCATTGGCAGTAGCTGCCAGTGTTACCGACTGCGGGCCATAACCCCGATAGATCGTATGATCCTGGTGGCTGGCATTGATGGTATTTACCGGGGTGATCGCGACCGCTGCATTGTTCAGTGCATGGACAGTGATCACCTGGTTGCAGGTAGTGAAGTTGCCTGTTACGTCAGCAGCCTTCCATGTACGTGTGATGGTGTAGTTGTAGTGGCCTGTATTAGCAGGGTTCGGATCCTGGGTGCTGGCGTCGGTACTCGTGATAGTAACCGGGCTGCAGTTGTCAGTTCCTGTTGCACTGCCATTGTCAGCTACAGAAATTTTACAGCTTACAGTTACATCAGCAGGACAAACGATAGACGGAGCAGTTACATCCTGCACGGTAATTGTCTGTACGCAGGTAGTGAAGTTGCCCGTTACGTCAGTTGCAGTCCATGTACGTGTGATCGTATAGTTATAATGCGCTACGTCATTCACGTTCGCGCTCTGTGTGCTGGCGTCGGCGCTTGTAATAGCTAGCGGGCTGCAGTTGTCAGTACCTGTTACACTGCCGGTTGCAGCTACTGCTGTTGAAGCATCGCAGCTTACAGTCGCATTAGCCGGACAAGCAACAATCGGAGCGGTTACATCCTGTACAGTAATTGTTTGTGTACATGTGCTGGCATTACCTGTCACATCGGTTGCAGTCCAAGTACGGGTGATGGTGTAATTATAATGTCCTGCGTTATTCGCATTAGCATCCTGTGTGCTCACATCAGCGCTTGTGATAGCTACCGGGCTGCAGTTGTCTGTGGCTGTTGCACTGCCGTTTGCTTCTACCGCTGTTGAAGCATCGCAGCTTACAGTAGTATTGGACGGACAAGCAACGACCGGAGTAGTTACATCCTGTACCGTAATGGTCTGAACGCAAGAGCTTGAATTACCATTTACGTCAAGAGCTGTCCATGTACGACTGATCGTATAGTTGTAATGTGCAGCATCGTTTACGTTTGCGCTTTGTGTGCTCACGTCACTATTCGTGACAGAAGTAACACCGCAGTTGTCAGTAGCGGTTGCCACGCCTGTAGCAGCAGTAGCAGTTGAAGCGTCGCAGCTTACAGTCGCATTAGCCGGACAACTAACAACCGGATTTTCATTGTCGTTGATGGTTACTGTGAAAGTACATGTGACACTGCCGCAGTCGTTGGTCGCATTTATTGTAACATTCGTTACACCTACATTGAATTGCGAACCACTGCCATTGCCACTGCCGCTGCCCGTGGTAGCACCGGTAAAGCCGTAGGATAGAGAAGGCGTTGGGGTACCCGAAGTTGTAACAGTATAACTTACCGCTGCATCACAAGTGCTTCCATTCGCATTCGTAGTTATATTAGACGGACATGCAGTGAATACAGGCAAAGGATTAACTGTTACCGCTGTTGCCGCAGTTGTAGCAGAACAATTATTGCCATCGGTAGCAGTAACAGTATAACTTCCCGAGGTTTTAACAACTATAGATGGTGTTGTTGCCGATGTAGACCACACTACTGAAACGGGATTCAGCAATGAGTTAACAGGTTGATACCTGAATGCAATACCCGTTACCAATCCGTTTTGCGTATAACCTGACATACCTGTTATTACATTACCATCGGGCACATAAACAAACGATGTATTTGTTTGTGGCAATGTGCTTATCATTGAATCTAATTCAGTGGCACCCGTATTGTTGTTGCCGTTACCATTTATATAAGAAATTGTTTGTCCTAAACCTGCAAGACCTATAATATTTACACCAAACATCGGTATCCGCGCACCCACCATTACCGTATTACCTGTATACAGGTATGGTCCTACTGCGCCACCGCCATTGCTGCTGCCGTTAGGTGAAGTATAAATTATTGTCGACCCTAAGGTACCATTAACATTAAGTTGCTTACACGCCAGTTGCAATTGGTCAATAATAGCACCAAGTCTGCCCTGGTAACCTACTGCAACATATCCCGGAGGGCAATCACATACAGTTGGGGAAGAAGGAGCTTGCTGTGTGACAAACGGCGTTTCGTCCGTTACTATAGTTGAAAGCGTAACTGAGTCCCCCTGGCAGAGCGTAGTCGCGCCATTCACCGTAATAGTTGGTGTTGGCAACGGATTCACTGTAACAACTATTGCAGCAGAGGTTGTGGCACAACCATTGCTAGTTACCACTGCCGCGTAATTACCTGAAGCATTGGCAGTATACGATTGTGATGTAGCTCCTGAAATATCGATATTGTTGTTTTTCCACTGGTATGAGTAACCACTACCAAAATTTGTTGTCAATGTTACTGAACCACCTGTACAAAACGTGGTTGGTCCCCCGGCCGTAATAGAAGGTGCCGAAGAACATGTGCTGCTAACACCACCTGAGCGCCAGTTTGACGATGAGCCCGACAGTGTAAATCCTGTTAGCGTTCCGTCATTTGATCCTACTGCATCATTCAATATAGTAACTCCGGAATTATTGCCATTTGCAGTTCCCTGATTGAAATTATAATAGGCTACAAGTCCACTCTGAGGCAGACTAAGCTGACAATTTCTTCTGAGTTGTATTTCAATAGGGCACAAGGCACGACTCCAAAAACGCAATTCTTCCATATCACCCTGGTATCTTACTGAGCCATTGGCAGGAATACATGGCCCGGAAGCAAGGAGCAAGTTGTTACCATTATTAATATTGGCACCGCTGACACCATCGTCCCTTTGCACTCCATCCACATAAATTCTCACAATATCCGCACTCCTTGTCAGCACAAGGTGGTGCCACTGGCCATCCCTGAGGTCTGTACTATTACTGAGTGCCAAATACTGTGAAGAAGTCCCCCCTTGCGATATTTCTGCTACAAAGAAACCTGACGCATTCAATTGCAAACTCAGCATGTTTACATTGCTGCATGAACTTCGCTTGGACAATAGATACATTTTTTCGTTTGTACTGGTACGTACTCTTAGTTCGACACTGAAATCGCCGGTGCCAAAATTGCCAAGCGAACTGTTTATGGTAACGATGTCGTTCGTGCCACCGAAACTCAATATTGAGCCTGTCTGAGCTAATGTGTCTGCAGATACTGCTAAAAACAGTGCGACTATGAGGGCCGCAAAAAAGAGATAACGTTTCATAAGGAATAATTTTAATGGCTGTACTGATAACAGATGGTGGATTTTCATACTGGTTCGATTTAGGGTTGCATGATACTACCTGGGAGAAATCCAAACCTGCCAAAAAACCTGACAGACCTGCCATGAAAACATAACATAATGTAAGTCAATGCTTTAAATGGATTCCGAAAAAACTGCCCGGCAGAATTTTCAGGAAAATTGTCTAGAGAAATTCAGTCGGGCGCTTGCCAAAACGTGCGTAAAACTGGCGGGAAAAATAATTGGCATCTTCAAAACCTACCTGTTTGGCTACATCGTCTACCTTATAAATATCGCCTGCAAGCAGTAGCTCGTAGGCACGCTGAAGACGTACCTCTTTTACCAGTTGGGCGGGCGTACAGCCGGTAAGGCTTTTAGCCAGCCTGTATAGCTGGCGTTCACTTACCGACATTTCGTTGGCCAGTTCGTGAACTGAAACATCAATAGCTTTCATGCGAGCCAGCACAATTGCAGTCACTCGCTGCCTGAAATCATCCGCTTCAGGACCTTCAAGAGGTAAATCCTTCTGTTCGGCAGGATCATTTTCAAATTGCCTGCGTTCTTCCATGTTGGTAAGCAGGTTGTAGACCCGTACTCTTAGTTCCGTTGCATCAAAAGGCTTTACTATATAATCATCAACGCCCAGTCGCAACATATTTAGCCTGCTGGCGGCATCAGCCAGTGCGGTCAGGGTTATAATGGGCATCTTCTTCCAGTGTTCATTTTTTTTCAGGCAGGTCACAAGTTCCTCCCCGTCCATTTCGGGCATCATCATGTCGTTTATTACCAGGTCGGCCTTATTCTCTTTCAGCCAGTCCAATGCTTCCTTGCCATTGATAGTTTCAGCAAGGTTCACTTTTTCGCCCAATATTGCCCGCAGGTAATATCTCATTTCATCGTTATCTTCTACTATTAGTATGGTAGGCCGTTTAGGAAAAAGCTTCCATTCCTGTACAGGTTGTCCAAGCTCCATGTCCGCCTCACTATAATCAAGAGGTCTTGCGTCTATTATGGGAAATTCGACAACGAAGGTAGTCCCTTCTTTTTTCGTGCTTTTCACCTGTATGATCCCACCCATCAGCATTGTAAATTCCCTCACCAGGCTCAAACCTATTCCAACGCCCTCAGCTTTGGTTTTAGTCGTAGTTCCCTGGTAAAAACGTTCAAAGATATGGGGAAGGTCCGCCGTTGTTATTACTGTGCCTGAATTGCTAATCGAAAAAACAAGTTGCTTAAAATCGGAAGATTTTGTAATGGTTACCTTTATCCATCCGCCCGGCTCGTTAAATTTTATAGCATTATACACCAGGTTGTTTACGATTTTTTCCAACATACTCTCGTCAGCCAGTATATATGTGCCTTGTGTATCGTCTTCTGTAAACTGCAGCGATAAATGCTTCTTTTCAACGAGTGTTTCGAAGGCGTAGACAATTCGCCTCAACAAAGGCGTTATCTCCATGGGTTCTGCACTAAATTTCACCCTGCTGGTTTCCAGCCTCGACAGATCCAATATCTCTTCGACCATTTGCTGTAGTTTACGGCTATTCTTATAAGCCACTTCCAACTGATCCGGCCCTTTTGTGATAGAGGCATTGTCGCTTGTCGCTCCGTTCACATTTGTGCCGTTCTCTCTCATCAATTCCAACATGCCGGTTACCAGCGTCACAGGCGTGCGTAATTCGTGGCTAATATTGGCAAGAAAGCGTGTTTTCATATCTGCCGCAACAGATATCTGTGTTGCCAGGGCGTCCTTTTGCACAATAGATTGCTGAAGTTCTTTCATCAGCTCATCGGCTTTTTGTTTTTCTGCAGCCAGCTCACGGTTTGTGAATTTCTGTCTTTTATAGTTGCGCCAAACAATAGTAATGGACGAACCCAACAGCACAGCTATGATTAAAAACATCAACCTTTCCTGTTGTTTACTTTTGTCCAGCCTCAATGCTTCACCCTTCATTTTCAATATATCGTTCTCATGTAGCGCAGCTTGCAGTTTATTCTCGTTCCGCACTAATATATTAGCATTCATACGGCTTACAAGAGTATCTTTTGCCTCCAACGCCAGGCTGGCATAACGGTATGCTTCGGCCAGGTTACCGTCCAGCTTGTTTCGCCAGGCGTGCAACCTGTAAAGATTATGCTGGTAGAGGTAGGGCTTTTGTGCAAGGTGAATGAAGCTATCTGTCTTTGCAAGGAGATATTGCGCCTTTTGGGGCTGATTCCGAAGCAGGTATATCTCAGCTAGTTTAAGAATGGAGTTGGTTGCATTGTCCGGGGAACCATCGGTTATACTGGTGTAAACATCCTTTTCCAGCAGCGGCATGGCTTTGTCATATTTACCTTGCAGAAAGTAAGTGATGCCAATATTGCCCTCAGCGATGTCAGTCCAGCTATTGATCTGGTATTTAACCGATTCCTCTGCCGCCCGGCGGAAATAATGGATAGCTGAATCGTAACGCTCAGCATTGCGGAACAGAAGGCCGATCGTGTTGTATATATTGATGACACACCAGCCCTCTCCACCATTCTCTTCAACACCATCTTTCGCAGCATAAAGAAATCTGCGGGCATTTTCATCATCACCAAAGTGGTAATACGATGTCCCAATGATATATAGATAATTATGTTTCTCGGGAATCTCACTGACGGGAATGTTCTTCACCTTTTCATATACATCAAGGAAACTAGCAAAGGCTTTGTTGTACTTCTGTGTATTGTTATAATAATAGTTCCCCAGTTTATCAAGGATGCTTATTTCTATCGGCAAACTTTGCATTCGCTTTGCCTTCTCCAGCAGGATTATCAGCCTTTTTTCATATTTACTATTCTGCCTGTTTACCGTGTCAAGTTGCAATGCCAGCCAGGCTTCCAGCATTTCAGCTTCCAGCAGCAGCTCTTCATCGTCAGCCTTACGGGCTTCATCGGCTATCGCTCTAATCTGGGCAAATATGCCGGCCGGGTCTTTTCCTTCACCAACATCAATTATGCCACCGTTCACGTCGCGCATCAACGGATATCTCTCTGCATAGGTCTTGTGCAACAGATGTTCGTACCGGGCATAACCAGGTATACAGAACAGGAAGAACAACAGGACAAACAATGTCCTCAAGCATACGGAATGATACAATGCATCTAAGATAAAAATATTTACATGAGATAACTAACATGATAATTTAGCCTTGTTTACATGTCGATAAATAGCCTATATGATCTGCAACGTGATTCTATAGAAGTCGAACTTCTTAGGAAATAAGTAAGATGGAACTATGTATAAATTAGTAGCTCAATTGTGGACTAGAGTCTGTTAACTTTAACTCATTACACTAACGCCTAAATCAAGTGATATTTAAGAATCGCTTATTCATAAAACCAGTTACTGATATTACTTTATGCTTTCTATTCCAAATTTTTCACAAATTTTCGTCTGTTCATTTATGATCTCGTGTACTTCCATATTATTTTTGACGCTTAGCGGTTTGATGCCCATTAATGGATTAAGACATCCGCCAGATAAAGGAACAGCGGGTTGGTTTATATGGGCTGGCGGTGAAATTAGGAATAACATTGACGATTGGGATTCAGTACATATTGTTCACTTAATAGAAAGATTTCCAA